>LSNO01000012.1 GCA_002082305.1 SAR324 cluster bacterium SAR324-CTD7B | reverse complement strand
GTGACAGGTGCTGCATGGCTGTCGTCAGCTCGTGTCGTGAGATGTTGGGTTAAGTCCCGCAACGAGCGCAACCCCTACCCTTAATTGCCATCGGGTTATGCCGGGCACTTTAGGGGGACTGCCGGTGACAAGCCGGAGGAGGGTGGGGATGACGTCAAGTCCTCATGGCCTTTATGACCAGGGCTACACACGTGTTACAATGGGAGTTACAGAGGGAAGCTAAACCGCGAGGTCATGCCAATCCCAGAAAAACTTTCTCAGTTCGGATCGCAGTCTGCAACTCGACTGCGTGAAGCTGGAATCGCTAGTAATCGCGGATCAGCACGCCGCGGTGAATACGTTCCCGGGCCTTGTACACACCGCCCGTCACACCATGGGAGCCGACAAGGGCAGAAGTCGCCGAGCTAACCTTCGGGAAGCAGGCGCCCAAGCTGTTGTTGACGACTGGGGTGAAGTCGTAACAAGGTAGCCGTAGGAGAACCTGCGGCTGGATCACCTCCTTTCTAAGGACGCCGGAGATGCTTTATGCTTATCTCCGGATAGTCAAAGTCGAAACAGACTCTCTTCTCTTCTCTCCCTTTTCTCCTGTAAATGCTAAGTTATGAATTTAGAGCAACGAAGAAATTGAATTCGTTACTGTGGACTCCTAATTTCAAGAGGGGCCTGTAGCTCAGCTTGGTTAGAGCGCATCCCTGATAAGGATGAGGCCGGTGGTTCAAGTCCACCCAGGCCCACCAGTTTCAGTGGGGGATTAGCTCAGCTGGTAGAGCGCCTGCTTTGCAAGCAGGAGGTCAGCGGTTCGACCCCGCTATCCTCCACCAAATTAATGAACAGTAAAAAAAGGTGGTGCAGCTTAAGCAGAAGATAAGCTTCAGCAATTATTTAATAATTTCTGAATTTTATTTTTTAATATCTTAGACAATTAAATCGGAGGTTTTGGAGACACAAGATCAAATGTGAGGGTCTCCAAGGGTTGACGATCTTGACTGTTAAAGTCAGGTAGTAAGGGCGCAGGGCGGATGCCTTGGCTCTGGGAAGCGAAGAAGGACGTGGCCAGCTGCGATAAGCCTCGGGGAAGAGCAAACATCTTTTGATCCGGGGATTTCCGAATGGGGGAACCCGCATGGCTGTTGAGGCCATGCACTGTTGAGTGAATACATAGCTCATCAGGGCGAACTTGGGGAACTGAAACATCTCAGTACCCAAAGGAATAGAAATCAACCGAGATTCTGCTAGTAGCGGCGAGCGAACGCGGAAGAGCCCAAACCACCGGGTACGCCCGGTGGGGTTGTAGGGCCGCCAACAAAGGATAATTGGAGGATTAGCTGAAGTGTCTGGGAAGGCACGGCATAGAGGGTTAGACCCCCGTAAGCGAAAGTCTGAAGATGTCCGAGGCGGTACCTGAGTAGGACGGGACACGAGAAATCCTGTTTGAATCTGGGGGGACCACCCTCCAAGGCTAAATATTACCCAGAGACCGATAGTGTACCAGTACCGTGAGGGAAAGGTGAAAAGAACCTCGAACAGAGGAGTGAAATAGTTCCTGAAACCCTGCGTCTACAAGCAGTGGAAGCAATGCTGATCTTCGGATCACGTGCGACCGCGTGCCTTTTGCATAATGAGCCAACGAGTTGTCTGTCGGTGGCAGGTTAAGTTTATAACGAAGCCACAGCGAAAGCGAGTTCGAAATGAGCGTTCAGTCCCCGGCAACAGACCCGAAACCGAGTGATCTACCCCTGTCCAGGTTGAAGCCTGGGTAAGACCAGGTGGAAGACCGAACCGTTGAGCCTTAAAACGTTCTCGGATGAGGTGGGGGTAGGAGTGAAAGGCTAATCAAACTCGGAGATAGCTGGTTCTCCCCGAAATATATTGAGGTATAGCCTCGTGATAGACCGCCGGAGGTAGAGCACTGGATGGACTAGGGCCCTCACCAGGGTACCAAACCCAACCAAACTGCGAATACCGGCGAGTTGTTTCACGGGAGTCAGACAGCGGGAGCTAACTTTCGTTGTCGAAAGGGAAACAACCCAGACCATCAGCTAAGGCCCCCAAGTCATGACTAAGTGGGAAAGGAAGTGGGAGCGCCCAGACAACCAGGAGGTTGGCTTAGAAGCAGCCACCCTTTAAAGAAAGCGTAACAGCTCACTGGTCGAGCGAGCCTGCACCGAAAATTTAACGGGGCTCAAGTCATGCGCCGAAGCTATGGGATTTATATTTATATAAATCGGTAGGGGAGCGTTCCCTGTGCAGTGAAGCTGAATCGAAAGGGTCAGTGGAGCGCAGGGAAGTGAGGATGTTGGCATAAGTAACGAAAATGTGGGCGAGAAACCCACACGCCGAAAGCCCAAGGTTTCCCGGGCCATGTTATTCAGCCCGGGGTTAGTCGGCACCTAAGACGAGGCCGAAAGGCGTAGTCGACGGAAAACCGGTTCATATTCCGGTACTTGCATGTGCGCGTGATGGAGGGACGCAGGAGGATAGGCCGGCCTGGTGATGGATATCCAGGTTCAAGGCCGTAGGCGGAAGTCTCAGGTAAATCCGGGACTTTATCTAACGCCGAGAGTCGATGACGAGAGGCTTTGCTTCGCAAAGCGGTCGATTCCACACTGCCAAGAAAAGCTTCTAAGCATAGCAGATGCAAACCGTACCCCAAACCGACACAGGTGGGCGGGTAGAGAATACCAAGGCGCTTGAGGGAAATCATGTTAAGGAACTCTGCAAAATAACTCCGTAACTTCGGAAGAAGGAGTGCCTGCAGCGGTGAAGGGACTTGCTCCTGGAGCTTAAGCGGGCCGCAGTGACCAGGCCCAGCCGACTGTTTAGCAAAAACACAGCACTCTGCTAAATCGCAAGATGATGTATAGGGTGTGACGCCTGCCCGGTGCCGGAAGGTTAATGGGAGGGGTTACCCCGCTTCTAAATGGTTTTTTGATTAAAAACGCAAATGCATTATGTTTATATCATACATAGTGATAATGACCAGTTCTACATTGGTTATAGTTCTGATTTAAGAGCAAGGATAACTGCTCATAATGAAGGACAAACCAAGTCAACAAGAGGACGAATATGGAAATTAGTTTACTATGAAGCATATCTGGATGAGAAAAGTGCTCGTCACAGAGAGAGGATGTTAAAACATGATGGTCGCACTCGTCGATATTTGATGGAGCGAGTTAAAGAAAGCGTAAAGAATCATTTAGTAGCGGGGGAAGCTCCGAACTGAAGCCCCGGTAAACGGCGGCCGTAACTATAACGGTCCTAAGGTAGCGAAATTCCTTGTCGGGTAAGTTCCGACCTGCACGAATGGCGTAACGATCTGGGCGCTGTCTCAATGTGATTCTCAGTGAAATTGAAATGGCGGTGAAGATACCGTCAACCCGCGGCAAGACGGAAAGACCCCGTGCACCTTTACTGCAGCTTGGCAGTGAACTTGGGAAAGATTTGTGTAGGATAGGTGGGAGGCTGCGAAGGGGGGGCGCTAGTCCCTCTGGAGCCACCCTTGAAATACCACCCTGATTTTTTCTGTGTTCTAACTTAGTCCCGTTATCCGGGACAAGGACCCTGTCTGGTGGGCAGTTTGACTGGGGCGGTCGCCTCCTAAAGAGTAACGGAGGCGCGCAATGGTTCCCTCAGCCGGTTTGGAAATCCGGCGCAGAGTGCAAAGGCACAAGGGAGCTTGACTGCAAGAGCGACAGCTCGAGCAGGTACGAAAGTAGGTCTTAGTGATCCGGTGGCCCCGTGTGGAAGGGCCATCGCTCAACGGATAAAAGGTACGCCGGGGATAACAGGCTAATCGCGCCCAAGAGTTCATATCGACGGCGCGGTTTGGCACCTCGATGTCGGCTCATCGCATCCTGGGGCTGAAGCAGGTCCCAAGGGTATGGCTGTTCGCCATTTAAAGCGGTACGCGAGCTGGGTTCAGAACGTCGTGAGACAGTTCGGTCCCTATCTGCCGCGGGCGCAGGAGATCTGAGGAGGTCTGCCCTTAGTACGAGAGGACCGGGGTGGACAGACCTCTGGTGATCCGGTTGTTCCGCCAGGAGCATTGCCGGGTAGCTACGTCTGGAACGGATAACCGCTGAAAGCATCTAAGCGGGAAGCCGGCTCCAAGAGCGATCTCCCGGACCATTAGGTCCCCAAAGGCCGCAGGAAGATTACCTGTTTGATAGGCCGGAAGTGGAAGCATGGCAACATGTGAAGCTGACTGGTACTAATTGGCCGGGCGACCTGACTTAATACAAGATTAAAACCCAAAGAGACCCTCTCATTTGCTCTTATAATCCAAAACCTCCAAACACACGAACTCAGGCTTGAGTGCCGGTGCTTCTGGCAGGGGAGAAACACCTGTTTCCATACCGAACACAGAAGTAAAGTCCCCTTGCGCCTATGGTACTGCCGGGTTTCCCGGTGGAAGAGTCGGTCGGTGCCGACGCTCAATCCTGAGTTTGTTAATAATAATCCAGGCGCGTAGCTCAGTGGGAGAGCACTACCTCGACACGGTAGGGGTCGGCGGTTCAATCCCGCCCGCGCCTACCAGTGTTTCATTCAAATAGAGAGAAAGCTCATAGGAATACGAAGGTCTCGTCCTCCGACAAGAAATGAAGAATCAACACGAATTAATGATCAGATTCGTGTCAATGAGATACGGCTTATCGATGGAGACGGTGAGCAAGTTGGTATTATCTCAACAGAAGATGCGCTTGAAAAGGCACGTGTTGCTGATTTGGATTTAGTAGAAGTATCTCCAAAAGCTAAGCCTCCTGTCTGCCGTTTGATGGATTATGGTAAATTCAAATACCAGCAAAGTAAACGAAATCACGTTGCAAGACAAAATCAGAAAGTAGTTCATCTCAAAGAGGTGAAAATGAAGCCTAAAATTGAAGAACATGATTTTCAATTTAAACTTCGGAATGCACTTCGCTTTCTAGAAGATGGCGACAAGGTAAAAGTTGGTGTCAGATTTATGGGACGTCAAATAGCCCATAAAGATTTAGGTGTAGAATTACTAGAAAAATTTCAGGCTGAAATTGGTGACGACGGTACTGTGGAGCAGCCAATTAGTAGTGAAGGACGTTCAATGCATATGATCCTTGCTCCACCCAAAAAAAGAAAGTAGGAATGCTATGAAAATGAAAACCCATCGCGGAGCTGCAAAGCGCTTTAAAAAAACCGGAGGCGGAGGTTACAAGCGGAAACGAGCTTTTTTACGCCACGGTATGCGTAAGCGCAACCAGGATACAAAACGTGTACTTCGCAAAAAAGCAATGGTATCTGCTGCAGACTCCAACTCTGTAGATATGATGCTTCCAAACGGATAAACTGAGATTAATTTTTATGAGAGTTAAAAGAGCAGTTCACGCCAGAAAGCGAAAAAAATCTCTTTTTAAGGCGGCTAAAGGCTATCGTGGAGGACGGAGTCGTCTTTTACGTACAGTTAAAGATGCAGTTGATCGTTCAAGAGAGTCTAGCTATCGTGACAGAAAAGTGAAAAAACGGGATTTTAGACGACTTTGGATAGTGAGAATCAATGCTGCTGTCCGTTTACATGGAATGAACTACAGTCAGTTCATTTATGGATTAAAAGCTGCGGACATTGAAATGGATCGTAGAACCTTGGCATATTTAGCCATGGAAGAACCTACATTGTTTGCCCAAGTAGCGGAGGAAGCAAAAACAAAACTGGCAGCATAATTTGTTGAGCGCATCTTCTCCAGATGCGCTTCTATCTAACTTATCCGTCCATTGCTATTTCCGAATTGATAATATTCCTGACACCATTCGCAATGGTGTTGAGCCAGTCCTTCCCTTTTTGTTTCCCCTCTATATCCATTCCTTTGATTATAACTGTGTAATCCAATTTACCTTCAGCTAATTTTCGAGCAATAGCGTTAGTTAAGGATTCCGGAATCAACAATTCAAATGCTTTTGGTGTTGCCAATTGTTGTTGAATTTTTGGCCATTTTTCCAACAATTGTCTTTGTTCTGCCGTTTCTTTTTTTGACATTTTATTGCTGCCGCTGAATATGCTTAGAGATCCTTCCAAAGCTTCCACATAACGACCCAACTGGAAAAGACGTTCTTTATAATTTAATTCAACTATATTCAGTCCTGATTCATAAACGAATTTTTGTTCCGTTGTTTGGGAAATACAACCAATACGTACTTGCTGATACCAGTGGAATAATGCAGTCAACTCCGCGAGTAAATCAACCTGTTTTGTAACAATTCCCAATGCTCCTGAAAATATTCGCGGTTCATAGTCAATTTTGCCTTTTGGTAAAGAATGTCCAAAATTCAATCCCGGCGACAGTATACCATTGCTCCTGGATCCAGCCGCAGTCATCACACCGAAATCTGCCTTGATCGGACCCAAAAGAGTATTGTTTCCTCCAATAAAAAGACGATCCTGATCCAAAAATAAACCCTGGCAGACATCACCAAATAAAGACGCAGTTGCTTTATCGCCCCTGATAGTAAAATTAAAATGAATACTCCCGCTGCCAACTTCACTAAAATAACCCAGTTCCGGTCCAGTGCCTCCAGAAATCAGGGCATCACAAAAATTAATATTACTTCCCAAAGTGGTCCAGGGGAAAAGCACTGTCATTTTTGTATCAGTATGTTGGGCAGAGGATGAGTCTTCCTCATAGAGCGATCCCTTCCGGACTCGGAATCCGAATCCGGTTGTAAAATCATTAATCATTGTTTCTTTACCCAAAAAAACTGCATTTTCCGCAACTCCTGAGCCGAGTATAGTTTGAGGGCCTACAACTGTATCTTTTAGAGTTACAGGTCCTAAATTTCCTACAATAGCATTTTCCCCAATCCAACTATTTTCTATAGTAGCAGGACCGCTCACTCCAATATGGGCTGAGGAATGAATTTGTGTTTTTGCTCCGGAGATTCTGGAACAAGGATGGATGATGCATCCCGGAAGAATATTTTCAGGTTTTACTTCCCGGGCTATGAGAACTGATCTGAGATCCGGAATTTGAACTCCTCTTTCTTGGATTTTCCGGATTTCTTCAGGACTGTAATATTTTGATTCGTTTTCATTCATTTTACACGCTCTCGCTTAAATAAGGCATTGACTTCATTACGGGAAATTCCTATAAAATAGAGCAGTGCATCAAGGTTAGGAAGAGAGAGGCTACCGGCAGCACGTTCCCGCAAAAAACTTTTGGCATTGAAAGCAATTCCCAAACTGGCACTGGAAAGCATTTCCAAATCGTTGGCGCCATCACCGACTGCAATCACTTGTTCCGGAAGAATATTTTCTTTAAGAGCAACTTCCCGGAGGATAAGACCTTTTTGATGACCATCGAGGATGTCTCCTAAGATGCCCCCGGTTAATTCTCCGTTTTTCACTTCCAGTGTGTTGGCAAATCCGTAATCAAGATCGAAACGCTGTTTTATATGATCGATAACTCTGGTAAATCCACCGCTCACAATTCCAATTTTATAACCAAGTGTTTTGAGAATGTAAACGAGGCGTTCAACTCCGGGTGTGTATGGAATATTCAAAATAAGTCGTTCTAAATCACTGAGCCGGACTCCTTTAAGTAGAGCTACACGTTGCCGCAATGCATCGTCAAAATTTATTTTCCCGTCCATAGCACGATGTGTTATTTCGGCAACCTCAGCTTCTTTTCCTGCCAAATGACTCATATCATTAATCATTTCACATTGAATAAATGTCATGTCTGCATCCAGAAAAATCAAACGTTTGTTGCGCCGAAATAGATCATCAGCCTGCAGGGCAAGATCAAGTTGATATTCTGATTTAAGTTCCAGCAGCCCATGCATCAGTTGCTGACGATCTATTGGTTTTTCAGCATGAATTTCTATTTCAAAAACATGCAAATCATCTGCTTCCAATGGGCTGATTCCGGCCACATGAAGTGACCTTTCGCGGAGTTGACGGAACAGTTTAGTTAGTAACTCCGGTCGAAGTTGCTGACTCAGCAGGGTTAAAATATAACGATATACAGGAGAAGCAGCAGGCGCTTCGTTAAGTGGATTAATCTGTATCTCAAGATTATATTTTTTTGCCGCTATGTCTAATTCCTTCCTCAGAACAGCTATGTCAGCGGAGTCCGCAAGTTCAAGCCGCATTAACAGCGAAAGTGCTGATTGACTGTTTATGTAATGAATGTCACGGATGGAAAAGGCACTGTGCTCAAGATGTACTGTAAAATGCTCCAGAACGTCCACCTCTGAAACTGGTCCTTGCATTGTAACAAGAAGATTTTGAGAATCACTCATGTTTTTTCTGATATTTGTGAGTTGATTTCGCAAAGTGCTTGAACAAGATGCTCAAAGTCTTGAATGTTTGGTGTAGCCTGAACGCTCCAACCAAAATCCTTCACCGCATTTGCAGTAATTTCTCCGAGACAGGCAATTTTTGGTTCTGCAGTCAATGACTCCCAAAATCCAGTTGGCAATATTTGGTGAAAGTTTTGAACAGCAGATGGACTTGCAAACAAAATCCAATCCAATTTTTGCTGCTCAAGCTCAGCCAGCAAAAAAGTGTAATCTCCTGCCGCAGGGACATTCCTGTAAACTGGAGTTAAGATGATTTGAGCCCCCATTTTTTGCAGGGAATCCCGCAGGATTTTCCGCGGAGATTCAGCTTGAATCAACCAACATCGTTTTTCAAATAAATCATGCTGCTTAAAAGCATCAATCAGCCCCTCGCTTTGAAAATGTTCTGGAACCAGTTCCGGAGTAATCCCATTGTCAGTCAGAACGGAAGCAGTTGCCTGGCCGACGCAGGCAGTTTTGATAGACGAAAATAATTGTTGAGCAGAAACCTCCAAATCATTAAGACGACTCAAGCAGTGAGTTACCCCATTTCTGCTGGTGAAAACAGCCCAGTCAATGTTTGAAATTTGCTGAACAGTTTCATCAAACGACTCCCATGATTCTGTCGGAATTATTTGAGTCATTTGTGCAGTAAGTACTGAAGCCCCCTGAGATTCTAGCATTCCGGAAAGTGAAGATTCAGTACTGTCCTGACGGGTTACCAGAAAACGTAGTCCTGCCAGCGGGAATTTTTCTGAATGCTGGTACGAGACGGATGTCATGGTAACCTAAGAACCGAAATAGTGGCTTTCAATTTTTGATATTTGCAGATTGCGTTCCGGAGATTTCAGCGGTATAGGCTCCTTGTTCCGGATGACCAGATAGTAGATAAAATAGAATACTGGACCCAATCCAACTGGTGTGTAGAACAACACAAAAAACCTGACAATGCTGACTGGAATGCCCACCGTTTCTGAAAAGTCTGCACATACACCAAACCACCTTTTTCGTTGTGCGGGACGTTCCGGAAGAGTCCCTTTATATCTCCTGTACAGTCCATATGCTGTCCATAACGCAAAAAACAGTGAAGATAAACCAACCAGGAGAAAAGATAAATTCATCAAACTCGACTGTGAAATTAAAATTAAACGCCTTCTATAGCTTGCCGATAAGCTTTACGGAATCCACGTGTCAGTAATTCTTCAGTGGTAAGACTGTAATAAACTGACATTTCATCCAAAAGTGAATAAAAATCCATTTTCTCCGAAATAGTTTTCTGCCGGATAATTTGATGCAATTTTAGCTGCAACTGATCAAAATGCAATTTTGTTTTCTTCTTCACTTCATGTAATTACTGTGTTCAATTTTCTTGAAGAAAAATATAACGTGAGCCGTTACTGGTTCTGATCAGCAGGAGTATCCCTTTTCCCTGATCAATGTCATTGATAATTTCTTTGAAAGTATCAATGTTACTGACAGCTTGACGTTCTGCTTCCTGCACAATCATTCCAGGGAGCAACCCAGATTTTTCTGCCGGGCTTCCGGATTTAACATTACTAATCACAACACCAATCCCAGGTTCAATTCCAAGCTGTTTGGCATTTTCTTCTGTGAGTTCTTCTACTGTCATGCCCAACAGCTCTAACTGTTCGGGAGTTTGAGTTGGCTCCGGCAAGGTTTTCATCCTCCCAATTTTCTTTGGACGTTCATCCAGCTTCAGTTTCAAAAGAACGGTTTTTCCATCCCGGATCAGTTCCATTTCAATTTCAGCGAAAGCCCCGGCGTTTGCAATTTCGTTGCGCAGATGGTTACTGTTTTGGATCAGTTTGTCATTGATTCTGATCACGACATCTCCTTTGCGCATGCCAGCTTTTTGAGCTGGAGTATCCTGCATAATTCCAGTAATCAGGCTACCTTTGGTACTTTTCAGCTTAAAAGCTTTAGCCAGATCATGGCTGACATCCTGGATTCCTACTCCCAACCAACCCCTGGAAACAATGCCTTTATCTATCAAGTCCCGCATGATTTTGCGGGCCATATTTATAGGCACCGCAAAACCAATGCCCTGATAGCCGCCGCTTTGACTAAAAATTGCGCTGTTGACTCCGATAATTTCACCACGCAGACTGACTAAGGGACCTCCGCTATTTCCGGGATTGATGGCAGCATCTGTTTGAATAAAATTTTCATATTCATTGATGCCTACATTGGATCGACCTTTGGCACTGACAATTCCGTAAGTGACTGTCTGGATTAGTCCGAATGGGTTCCCTACTGCAATCACATCTTCACCAACAAGTATTTTATCTGAATCTCCCATTGGCAGCACCGGAAGTCCATTACCTTCAATTTTCACAACTGCAATGTCCGACTCAGGATCTGTTCCAACGAGCTTTGCCTTCCTTTCATCTCCATTGTATAGTACAACCAATATCTCGTCTGCTTCGCCGACAACATGGTGGTTGGTCAGAATGTAGCCCTCTGCATCTATTATTGAACCGGAACCCATTCCTTTTTGTCGAAATTCACGATTTGGCTGTTCTCGTTTTTTTGGTTGTTGATTATCTGGAGGTTGGAGTTCCGGGAAAAAACGTCGAAAAAATTCATCGTTGTAGAGGTCTCTTGGATTGTTGAGAGCACGGCCATCAGGACTACGCATAATTTTTTCGACTTTGATATGGACAACAGCTTTTTGAACATTTTGAACAAGAGCTGCACGTGTTTTAGATGCACGAATCATTTGTTCCAAATCATCAGAGGTTTGGGTAAAGGCAGGAGTAACCCAGAAAAAACCAGTGATCATAATCAATGTGAATATCTTGTAATATTTTTGCATTTATTTTTTTTCTCAATAGTTAAAATTTAATAATGTTTTTTTATGAATATTATCATATCCTGCTTTGTTAGTATCTTCCATCGATTTTTTCCTACAAATTGTCTGTAAAATAAAAGAAGTGCTTTTTTTGCTGGACTTATATTGTTCTATGGCTAAATTAGTATTGTATTGTTGTACAGCAATGAACTTGTTTATATGGAAACCCGATACTTTCTCGGGCAACCTGTTAAAATAATTTGAAGAGGAATGATGAGTGAAATACCAAAAGACAATCTCTACACTCGCGACCACGAGTGGATAAGAATAGAGGGCGATAAAGCCGAAATCGGTATTACTGACCATGCACAAAAAGCATTGGGTGACATCGTTTTTGCGGAGCTTCCAGAAATTGAAGACGAAATTGATGCCGGTGATGAATTCGGTTCGGTTGAATCTGTAAAAGCGGTCTCTTCGCTTTTTATGCCTGTGAGCGGTCGTATAATCGCAGTTAATACTGAGTTGAAGGATAGTCCTGAATTAATTAACGAAGAATGCTATGACGACGGCTGGGTGGTCCGTATAGAGCTTTCAAATCCAGACGATTCAGCAGAATTGTTATCGCCTGCAGATTACGAAGAGTTCTTACTTGACGACGAAGCCTGAACTCTGTGTCCAAATATCCAGACAGTAAATGAGGAAAAAACATAAAAACATCTTATTCATCACTGCAGATCAGTGGCGCGGTGACTGTCTGGGATGTATTGGACATCCGGTAGTGCAAACACCAAATTTGGATCAACTGGTCAGACAAGGAGTGCTATTTCGTAAGCACTTTGCTCAAACAGTACCTTGCGGGCCATCCAGGGCTTCCTTATACACCGGACTGTACGCAATGAATCACCGTTCAGTAAATAATGGTACTCCTCTGAACAATCGGTTTACGAACATTGCCCGAGAAGTGAGGAAATGTGGTTATGATCCAACATTGTTCGGCTACACTGACACTTCAGCAGACCCTCGAAAATTACATCAGCAGGACCCCTTGCTCAGCACATACGAAGGGATGATTCCCGGAATGAGCAGCGGAGTGACTTTGACGGACAACCAGCTTCCGTGGATTGCTGATTTGATAACCAAGGGTTATGATCACTCATTGAATCAGTACACTGTTTTTGATCCTATTCTAAACTATCCCGGAGCAAAGGGACGTGGAGCGACATTTGCGCCTCCAGTGTACCCGGATAAAGACAGTAATGTAGCTTTTTTGACAGATGAGTTGCTGAAGTGGTTAAGTGTTCGTGAGGACGAAAACTGGTTTGCGCACCTTTCCTATCTGAGTCCGCATCCTCCCTGGATTGCACCGGAAAAGTATAACAACATGTATGACCCCTCGGAGGTGCCAAAACCAATCCGCAGGGAATCGCTGGAGGAGGAGGGCCGGCAGCATCCTCTTCTCAAAATGCTTCATGAACTAATTCCACGCAGCTTGTTTTTTAACGACAAGCTTATCGAGCCTGCTGCATTGATGAGTGATCTGGATGTTTTGCAGGCACGTGCGACCTATTATGGATTGATGTCCCAAGTTGATCATCATTTGGGAAGAGTTGTTAATTATCTAAAAAAGTCAGGTCAATATGAATCTACCCTCATTATTTTCACTAGCGACCACGGAGAGCAACTAGGAGATCACTATTCATTTGGTAAATACGGATATTTCGATCAGTCTTATTCTATTCCTCTGATCATACGGAACCCGGAAATTACAAAACAAACTTCCGACAAATCTGCGGTGATAGGAACACAGGTTGAATTATTCACAGAAACCATTGATGTGATGCCAACGATCCTCGATTGGCTGGAAACAGAAATTCCTGAAGAATGCGATGGAAGATCCTTGCTACCTTTTTTGCAGGGCAATATTCCGGATAATTGGCGCACAGAAGTTCACTGGGAATATGACTTTCGGAAAATCGGTTCTTTTCAACCGATTATAGAACAGCAATTCGGATTGTCTCCGGATCAGTGTTCACTTACCGTTTTGCGTGATGAACATTACAAATTCGTCCATATGACCGCCTTGAAGCCCCTTTTGTTTGATTTGCAGAAGGATCCGGAAGAGTTTATAAACCGCGCCGATGATCCAGGATACCAGGATATAATGTTGAAATATGCTCAGAAAATGCTCTCGTGGCAGATGCTCCATCGAGACCGGACTTTGGTAAATATGAACATGGAGTCCGGCAACCTTGTGAATTGGAAAGGTCCGAGGATTCTGAACAAAGTAGGGGAATGATGCAGAAAAAATTAGTATCAAAAGATATGACCTGTTCAGTAGTTCGTAATGTAATTGATCTTGAAGGTTTGCGCCAACGTGCACAACATCCTCAAGCTGGAGCAGTCATAATTTTTTACGGAGATGTGCGTAACCACAGTCAGCAGCAGGAAGTCTCGTTCCTAGAATATGAAGCACATGAGAACATGGCCCTGAAACAAATATCAATGGTAATTGATGAAGCCCGGCAAAAGTGGGTACTTCATTCAGTAGAAGTTATTCACCGTCTCGGTAAACTTGCTGTGAAAGACTGTTCAATCGCCATTGCCGTAGCAACTTCTCACCGAGGTGATGCTTATGCAGCAAGTCGTTACATCATTGACACTATTAAACATTCTGCCCCAATCTGGAAAAAAGAACATTTTGTTGACGGTGTTTCCGCATGGAGCAAAGGCTGCGAAGCATACAGCGTTGTTGAAGAAACTGCTGAACCTCCGTCTGCTGTGAATAACGAGGTTCCATGATGCAACTTCAAGTTATCCGCCAAGACAAATCAAAGCACCCCTTCATGAGGGGAATGCTGGCCCACAAACTGATGCAACGTGGATTATCCTTTGATCAGGCATATCAAATTTCCAAAGATGCAAAATCTTATTTCCAGGAAAAAACTGAAGTTACTTCCGACTCATTGATGCAGTCAGTTGATGAATTGATTGTTGCCCGTTACGGTAAAGAACTCCTCAGAACGCTTATTTCGGAACTGTTTCCTTCAGGAAAACAAATCTGTGTTTTTCGTAGAAACGCAACCTCACCATTTTCTAAAGGATTATTAACCCAGTCGATCACAGCTGCGGGAATTAAACCGGAAGAAGCATACAAAATTGCTTTTGATCTGGAAGCAGATTTGATAAAAAAAGACATCCTGCGAATCAGCAAAAAGAAATTATTTGAGGAGGTTTTCAGCACTATAAAGAAAAAATATAGTCCTCATCTTGCTGGTTTATATAAATTAGCGAGTCGGATAGATGAACTTGACAGGCCAGTGATAATATATCTCGCTGGTGCTTCCGGTACAGGGAAATCAGTCATGTCCACTTTCTTAGCAGGAAGATTGGGTATCAACAAAATTACAGGTACCGACACTATTCGTGAGATAATGCGGCTTGTATTTAAAAGGGATTTGCTTCCTTCTTTGCATAATTCCTCTAGCCAAGCCGGAGCAGGAATGCCAAAGACGCTTGACAAAAATGCCAGATTAATTAGCGGATTTTGTTTGCAGTCCCAGCAGGTTAGTGTTGGAGTCAAAGCTGTAGTTGATCGTGCCATCAAAGAAAGGACAAGCATGATTGTCGAAGGCATACATTTGCTGCCAATTATGGAACATGCCATTAAAGAAGGTACCAAACGGGCCTATCACATTCCCATCACGCTTTCTCTGATGAATGAAAAACACCACAAAGATCGGTTTTTCGAACGTGGCAAAGGTAATGAGTTGAGAAAAAAAGAACCCTATTTACGCAGTTTTGAAAATATCCGGACTATTCATAAATTTTTTAACTTAGAGAGTGAAAAAGACGAGATTGAAGTTGTCGACAATGAAGATTTTGACGAAACAACAAATACACTAATACAACTAATCATTAATACTCTGCAAGTTCAGGTAAATTCAACTCTTCCATCTAAATCCTGACTTTTCTTCGTGCAAAGAATTCCTCGACTGCTACTGATTATTGACGGCATGGGAGATCGTCCAATTATTGAATTGGGGGACAAAACCCCATTGCAGGCAGCAAATTTGCCTGTGCTGGACCGTTTGGCTCAGGAAGGGCAATGCGGTATCGCGGATCCAGTCAAGCGTGGTATTGTAGCCACAACAGTTTTAGGTACTTTGGCAATCCTGGGTTATGATCCTCTCAAATTTTCAATTGCCCGTGGAGTGATTGAGGCACATGGGAGTGGCCTGAAAATCATGCCTGGTGACGTGGCATTTCGTGGGAATTGGGCCACACTCGATGGTCAAGGAAAGATCGTGGATCGCCGTGCCGGACGTATTCGTGAAGGTACAAAAGAATTATCCTCTAGCCTCTGTGGTATTAAGGTTGAGGACGTCTCTGTAGATGTTGGTGCCGGAACTGAACATCGTGTAGCGGTAGTAATTAGGGGGACCGGGCTTGGAGATTGTCTCTCCGGAAGTGATCCTGGCGATCACTTCCATTCAGGTATAAAACCCCTTAAACCGGCTGCCCTGGGGGAAAAAGATGAAAAAAGTATACGGACCGCTAAACTTTTGAATCTGTTTGAGCTTGAAGCAAAAAATAATTTAGCGCTACATCCAGTAAATCTTGAACGAAAATCAAAAAATCTTTTACCTGCAAATGCTATATTAACGAGAGAACCAGGACAAGTTCATACTTTTCCAAAATTAAAACGCCCCTCCGGTTTAGGTTTGTCCGGTATTTGTGTAACAGGAGATGACACTATTTGCGGGATTGCCAGAGTCACAGGTATGAATGTTTGTAAAACTCCGGAAATGACTGCAAACCTGGATACTGATTTAAATAAAAAATTCGAACTTGCCGCAAAATTGTTGACGGAGCATGGAGTTGTAGTCCTGCATGTAAAAGGTTGTGACATTGCCGCACACAACAGAGAAGCAGTAAAAAAGAGGGACTTTCTGGAAAGAATAGATGCAGAACTTGGTCGGTTTTTAGATAAGTGGCACGGTAAACTGCGTTTATGCATCACTGCCGATCATATGACTTGGAGCAAAGAAGGAGTTCACACTGATGATCCTGTACTGGTTTTGTTGCATGGACGTGGAATTCGTCCTGATTCAGTTAGAGGATTTGATGAAATCTAAGCTCTGAAAGGGCAATTGGGGCGTTTTAGAATGTATAAATTGTGGGAAAAGTTTTTTGCCTGATTATTCCCAGACCAGCTTCAGAAAGTACCTGAACTAAACAAAATTAATAAATTTCAGGCAAACATATTCCGGTTTACGATTATTAACTTTAGTAGAAATTGCGTGATTCTCAGATCTCTTTTGATCCGTTATTTTAGTAAAACTTTTCGAATAATTTTAAACAAAGACATAATTTTCATAATTTAAACATTTCATGAGCGCAATCACTTTTGATCCTGAAAGTTCCTGGCAATCGTCTTTCACATTTAATCATGTCAAGTGCCTAATTGTCTGCAGGGGGCCGATTCGTTTAGAAACAATGAATATATTCAAAGAACTAGGGGCAACCTATGGCATGCTGCTTTCTGAAAAAGACAGCATCATTTTTCCGCAAACCCTTGCTCCAGAATTACGTGCAATTAGAAACCGCCGTAAACAGGTACATCATGTCCCAGATTACATGGGTGCCACAAAGGAGGAAAGAGTTGAGCGGATAGAACAGGTAATTGATATTTGTCATGAGAATGGTTACACGCATTTATTTGCAGGCTATGGCTTTATGGCAGAAGATGCAGAATTTGTAGAACGAATTGAGAATGCAGAAATTAGTTTCATTGGACCGAACTCCAAAGTAATTCAACAGGCCGGATCAAAGGATGAAGCCAAGCAGCTTGCGCGTTCGCTAAATGTTTCCGTTACACCTGGAGAAGACAGAATAGACGCGCTGACTTTATTGCGTAAGGCAGGAAAAGCGCCGGATACATATTTCCCGAAAATTATCAAAAATCATAAACTGAGTCTTCCTGAAAACTGGCAATCCGAAGAACTTATTGATCAGGCAGTAACCATTTTGCAGGCTTCATATGCGAAGCAGATCGACCTGTTTACGATTGAAGAATTACAGCAAGAAACTGTTCGGCAAGTTGAGTCAATTTGGCTAGAAAATCCTGGTAAGCGCATACGCCTCAAACATGTGGGCGGCGGAGGGGGTAGGGGCCAGAGAGTCGTAACTTCTGTAGAAGAAATAGCTGAAGCTGTGATGTCAGTTTTGATTGAATCAAAAGCTGCCGGAGAGGGTGACAACAAGAATTTTCTCATTGAACTGAACATTGAGAATACCCGCCATAATGAAATTCAATTGCTGGGGAATGGAAAGTGGTGTATCGAACTTGGCGGACGTGATTGTTCTCTGCAAATGCACGAGCAAAAATTACTCGAAGTTTCTTTGACAGAAGAAATGCTGGAAGCAGCCGCACGTGAATATGAATCAGCAGGGAAAACCCCACAAGCCAAAGTGTTACGTTCTGATGCAAAAATGTTAAGTTCAATGTGCAAAGAGGCAGAGGAATTCGGCAAAGCACTGAATCTCGATTCGGTTTCAACTTTCGAGTGTATTGTCGAAGGAGAAAAACATTTTTTTATGGAAGTAAACACACGGATACAGGTTGAACATCGA
This sequence comes from SAR324 cluster bacterium SAR324-CTD7B, assembly GCA_002082305.1. Lineage (GTDB taxonomy): Bacteria > SAR324 > SAR324 > SAR324 > NAC60-12 > Arctic96AD-7. The sequence continues at coordinate 15,112 of LSNO01000012.1, read as the reverse complement.
GTCACAGAAATGGCTTATCAGCTCCAATTTTCAAATCCTGACAATCCTGAAGATACTTTTGTTGTTAATTCCCTGGTTGCTGCAATGTTGTTAATAAATTGTTACGGAGAAAAGCTTTCTCGTCCTAAACGTTTGCCACGTTTTGTTTCAGGTGTTGAAGCCCGTCTGAATACGACAAATCCCGCACTAAAACCACATGCGGGAGGAGTCTTAAGAGCTTGGTCTGCTGCAACTGAAAATGAAATACGTGATGACCAGGGGATTGGGATAAGCAATCCTGATACAGGTCTATTGCAACCCTACAACTTGGCAGGTGCTTATGATTCAAACGTTGCTCTTTCCATTACACATGGAATTTCACGTCGGGAAAGTTTTGAGAAACTTACTGAAATTTTACGTTGTATGGAAGTCCGAGGACATGATTTGCATTTGAATGTCGATTTCCACTATGGCTTATTACACTGGCTGCTGGGCAACGATCCGATGCTTAAACCAAACACACGTTTTGTATCTTCGTATCTGGCACTTGCTGGAAAATTGAAAAACTTTTGTGATCAAATAAATCTGGATCTGGCCTGGAAGATTCAACGTGATCAGGTCCAAAAAAACTACGGCAGTGATGGGCTCCAAATTTATGATCAAAAAATAACTCTTATCTTGCGGCCTCTCAAAAAGTTGTTGAACAAGACTCACTTATTGATGGGCTGGCTGTCTTTTCAGAAATCAAAAAACCTTCACAGCAAACTTTCAACTTTCCAGAATCCTGTACAAACTTTAGCCGACCTTTATCATTTCTTACGTCTTGAGCAACATTCTGGAGTTCCTCCAAGTGAGCAGATCTGGAGCAACGATCAAAAATTACTGGAAACTGCCTCTGCTTTTTACAGTGAATTAAAAACCAGATTTGGAAAGACCGATTTATCATGGCAAGAGTTGAGGGAAATACTGAGTGCAGAAAAACCTCCTGCAAAATTTAAATTGGGTAAAAACCTAAAATTGTGGGAGGGTATAAGTGCAGCCCACAAAGGACATCAAATGAGTATGGAATTATTGCAGCTTCCGTCAATTCTTGCAAAAAAAGCAGGTTATTATGATTTTCGAGGTAACAACACTCTGGAAGTAAAAATTCCTAAAGAATTTCAGGATCCTGAGTCTAATGAGGAATTGATTGCGAAGCTTGCACCCCCGCCGTCTGCAAAGAGCAATGAAATTTTAGCATGGACAGGTGGGACATTTTATTCGCGCGAAACTCCGGAAGCAGGCGAATATGTCAGGGAAGGTCAGCATGTTGAAGAAGGAGACGTCTTAGGGTTGCTGGAAGTGATGAAAATGTTCAATCAAATTCGTGCGGAGTTCCCTGGAACAATTCGGAAAATTTGCATTGATGCCGGTACAGGAAAAATAGTTGCCCGGAGTCAAGTACTTTTTCAAATAGATCCTGACATTCCACCTGTAAGTGAAACTGAAGAAGAACTTTTCAAAAGGCAGCAAGAACAGACAATTTCCTTAATGCAGAGCATTATTCCCGCCAACTGAAGTCCTGTATGATTCAGTTTGAACTTGAGGCAAAAGACCATAATTCCCGTGCAGGAATTTTGAAAACTCTACATGGTACAATCCATACACCGGTTTTTATGCCGGTTGGAACACTTGGAACCGTCAAGGCCTTGACCCCGGAAGAGGTTAGTGAGTTGGGTGCCGAAATCATTTTGGGAAACACCTACCATTTGCATCTTCGTCCCGGTGATGAACTGGTACGCAAGTTGGGAGGTTTGCATCATTTTATGAACTGGGATGGACCTATTTTGACTGATAGCGGCGGATTTCAGATATTTTCATTGGCTAAACTGCTTAAGCTTGATCAGTCAGGTGTAGTGATACGTAGTCATATCGACGGCTCAAAAATAACTCTCACACCTGAAATTTCTATTGCTATTCAGCAAAACCTGGGGTCGACAATCATGATGTGTCTCGATCAGTGCCTTGAACTGCCTGCAACCCGTCAAGAAATAGAACGCTCGATTGCCCTGACTACCAAATGGGCACAACGTAGCAAAGATGCCAGCAGTCAAGGTTCAGGAGTTTCCGGAGAACAAGCGTTGTTCGGAATTGTTCAAGGTGGAGGTGAGTTGAATTTGCGTGAGCAAAGTTTGGAGCAAATGGTGAATATTGGCTTTGACGGCTATGCAATTGGCGGTTTGAGTGTAGGAGAAACAAAAGAGGAAATGTATAGCGTGGTCCATCATATTGCGGTAAAAATGCCTGCCCAAAAACCAAGATACCTGATGGGTGTCGGAGATCCGGAGGATTTGCTGGAAGGAATTGAAGCAGGAATTGATATGTTTGACTGTGTGATGCCAACCCGCAACGCCCGTAACGGCTCGCTTTTTACTTCACACGGAAAAATCAGTATTAAGCAAAATCAATACAAGGAAGATCCAGCTCCACTGGACCCGGATTGTGCTTGTTCTACTTGTAAGAACTATTCACGTGCTTATTTACGTCACCTGTTCAAAACCAATGAAATATTGGGTATGAGACTCAACACCTACCACAATCTGTTTTTTTATATCTCCCTCATTAAGCAGGCACGTAATGCAATCAAGGAGAAGCGCTTTCCAAATTTCAAAAAAACCTTCCTGCAGAAATACCGGAGCGGAATTGAAGGAGTTTAGAAATGTGCGGCAGATTTGTTATGATAGAGAGCGAGGAAAAAGTGATGCAGACTTTCGAAATCCAACAATCTGAAATGATGCTTGAACCCCGCTACAACATTTGTCCTTCTCAAGATATTCCTGTGATTGTCCAGCAGGACGGTTTACGCAGTTTGGAAATGCGTCAATGGGGTTTTATTCCTTTTTGGGCCAAAGAACCAACCCCCATGATCAACGCACGTGCGGAGACGGTTTCAGAAAAACCTTTCTTTCGGCAAGCATTCCGGAAACAAAGATGCCTGATTCCAGCCACCGGTTTTTATGAATGGGCTAAAGAGGAAGGACAAAAACAACCCTATTTTATCAGCTTGAAATCGGAAATTTCTGATAAGGGAAATAGTATGATGGCATTTGCTGGATTATGGGATTCCTGGACATCACCTGAAGGAGAACTCAGGCGTACATGTACCATTTTGACAGTTGCAGCAAATTCATTAATGCAGAAAATTCATCACAGAATGCCAGTTATATTGACTCCGAATAATGGATTGAGCTGGCTCGATCTTTCCGGAACAGAAACCGCACCAGAAAAACTCCTTATTCCTCTTCCTGCTGAAAAAATGGAGGCGTGGAAAGTTTCCAGAAAAGTCAGTGTCCCCACATTTGATAATCCGGACTGCTTGAAGAAGCTTGATGATTCAGTAACTGACGAAAAAAATCCTGAACCTCCTGAAGCACAAGCTTCACTTTTTGATTAAAGCTCTTCTACAATTTTGACTTTGTTGGAATGCTCAATACGGAGCAGAGAATTTGCTCCAGTGTTTTGAAGAGTTGCATGAAATTGATAAACCATTTTTTGGCGCAATGGCCTGAACTTAACGGTTAGTGATGATAATTTGTCAATTTTAACCACCTCTCCCTCATCCATCACTTTAACAAATAAGTAATTTGGAGTATTCAACTGAGCAACTGCCTGGAACTCAAGCTGCTTTGTTTGCCCTGAAATTTTTCCAGAAATTTTCAGTTCTGTACCAACTGCAAGCTGACGACTGGTTGTGACAATGAGTTTTGGGTTATCAGAGTTGAAATTCAGTTTTTCCCGCAAAGTGACCAATGCATCCAAACGTTCCTCATCAATTTTCTCTAAATCATTTAGAATTAACTCAAAAGTTTTAACATTAGTGCTAATTTGAAATACTTCCTTTTCTTTCGTCATCCGCGACATTTCCCAGAGTAAATTCAGTTCTACTTCAGTCAACTGATATTTCTGCGTCATCTCGGTTTTCAACTGAGTTTCAGCTAAATCATAAAGTCGTTTCTTAAATCCATCAATTTGATCCTGATCTGAAGTGTAATAGATGTTTAGATTACCTCTATCTGTATCCTCCCAAAAAGTTGGTCCGGAAAAAAGTAGGCGGTTTGAAGTCATTTCTATGACTTGAGAAAAAGTTGCTTCTCCTAAAGCCTGAAGATCATCCAGTACGTCTTTGGCAATACGTTCTACAAAATCAGTCATTCCCTCCCGCTGATAGAATAAGGCCAGTCCAAATTGAAGAACACGCACACCATTGTTGATAAGTACTCCGCGGGCAAGATCTTCTTTATTAAAATCTGGAGGACTATCCACCTGAAGTATTTCACTGAGCATCCCATTCTGTATTTCTTTGTCCCAGTCATCATGATAAATCTGCTCCAGTACTTTTTTCATTTCTGTGGCAATCACATCCACTATGAAATACATTGCAGGACTGTTGCTTCCATGCTTAAAAATTTCTACTCCGTAAATCCGCAAATACATGAAACAACGCTTTACGTGATCTGTCTTTTTATGCTCCACCAAATATCTGATAAAATTTCCATAATAAAATCCAAGGTTATACAGGTTCCGCGGTTCATTGTTCCGGACACCATGCTTTATTGCAAAACGCAGTAATGTGTTGAAACGAATGATGATAATGTCAATCAATTCAGTATTATCCTCTTCAATTGCAGTTAAACCTAAATTAGCCATTTCACCTGCAACCATCGAAGATAAATCAAATTCACCATGTTCAAGTAAGCGAATATAAACATTGCCCAGCAGACGGAAGCATTTCTGTTCATAAAAACTTTGGTTACGTTCCATCTCTCCAAATTGCCCCACCATAGTTTTGAAAGAAATATCGGTGCGAACTTTTGGAGAAACTTTGAAGAAACCGGGAGCAATGTCACGTTTGAGCCGTATGTAATTTTGAAGGGTCACACTCATATCGTGAACAATATCTGCCTTCAGCTCCTTGAAAGAAGAGAATTCAAGAATATCGTCCAGTTGATTAAGTGCCTCAAAAATTGTGTATTGCTGATATTCAACGACCTTTGGAATATGGGCCAACGCACGGTTTCTCGATGAAGTGAGTGCCCTGATCTGGTCCATATTGTTGTTATAAATACGGTTAATGATGTTGGTGGGTTTGGTGTAGCGCAGGATATAGAAAACATAGGGGAAGGCGATGATTGTACAAATTGTCAACAGGAAATGGGTGTTGAAAATCCGGCTTGGTTCACGAACCAGACCGATTTCGCCATATATTTTAATGATTAATGCATGCACGCCGGAAATAATTAGAAACCAGATGTAAAGCAAACTCGGGATATCTCTCATGTAGAAATCGATTAGCTTCGGTATGCTTTGAGACGCAATCGAAATCACCAAAATAAGTGTTCCCAGAACCATTCCCAGCAGAGCTTGCCAAACCTCAGGCGCAAATCCTACGTCCAACTCAGCAAAGCCTCCTGGATGCACACCTGAAAGTGACTCTACCAGTTCTACATACGGCACAAAAAGGAAGTTCTCAAAAAGTATGTCACTGAATGTAACAAGAAAGAGAATGATTACAAAAGAAGCAACTGAGCGGCGGGCATCAGCATAAGCTATCAGACGATAAAGGAAAAAACTGAAAGAAACATTCGTACTTTTCTCCTCTGTAGTTACTTCGGAATTTTCCTCCTGATTTTCTGTCGAATCGTTGTCTTCCTGAAGTGCCGTGTCCTTGTCCATAAATTACTGTTGAATGTGCTGTTGAGTGAGTACAGCATGAAGTATTATTTTGATTGCTGAATTGCACTCACTCCCGGAAGTTCTTTGCCTTCCAAAAATTCAAGTGACGCACCACCTCCGGTGGAGACATGAGTGATCCGTTCACTGAGTCCAAATTGTTGTATCGCTGCTGCGGAATCTCCACCTCCAATAATTGTCACAACACCTTTGTCAGTCACTTCCGCAAGACATTGTGCGATTGCGAATGTTCCCTGAGCAAAGGCTTCCATCTCAAAGACCCCCATAGGGCCATTCCAAAGGACAGTTCCTGATTTACGTACGGAGTCGCAAAATGTTTCAGCACTTTTTGGACCAATGTCCAAAATAAGCCAACCATCCGGAGCACCCTCTTCTACAGAAACACTGCAAGTTGAAGCACTTTTGTCAAAACTGTCAGCAATTACCGCATCCACAGGCAACAGGAGTTTAACACCTTTTTCCTCTGCCTTCTGTATCAGTTCTTTTGCGAAATCCAATAAGTCTTCTTCCAACAGGGAAGCGCCAATTTTGTAACCTTGAGCTTTCAAAAAAGTGCAGGCCATTCCTCCGCCGATGATTAAAGTTTGAACTTTGTTTAACAATTTGTAGATAACTTTAATTTTATCGGATACTTTTGCACCTCCTAAAATTGCAGTAAAAGGTCTTGCAGGATTCGTAACTGCTCCACCAAGAAACTGCAGTTCCTTACGAATCAAATATCCGATGGCGGATTCCGGAATAAATCCTGTAACTCCGGCAGTAGAAGCATGGGCCCGATGTGCCGTTCCAAAAGCATCATTAACATAAACATCGCCCAGTTTGCCCAATGCTTTGCAAAACTCAGGCTCATTTTTCGTTTCTGCTTTATGAAAACGCAAATTTTCCAGCAAAAGCACTTCTCCGTTTTGCATCCCTTCAATCAGAGCCTCAACCTCTTCACCAATACAATCTTTAGCAAAGGTTACAGGCTGCCCGAGCAACAGTGACAACTCTTCCGCGGCCGGTTTTAGGCTCAGGCTCTCGACCCGCTCTCCACCCGGACGACCCAAGTGCGAAATCAAGATCGCTTTTCCTCCTTGCTCAACGATGTACCGAATGGTCGGCAAAGCGGCCTCAATTCTCCCATTGTCGGTAATTTGCAAATCTTTGTTGAGGGGTACATTAAAATCAACACGTGTCAAGACACGCAATCCATTAAGATTTAAATCTTCAATAAATTTTTTTTTGGTCATGCCCATTTTATCCATTTTCTATTTTGAAAGAAAAATTATTTAATCCGGCAAAACCAGTTGAATTTTTTGATTCATAAAAGGACAGACCTAAAGTTACCTTCACAAGACTATGACTTTTTTGCCTGCTCTCGCAAGACAGATTTGCGAATTTTCCCGGTGGAAGTTTTAGGAAGTTCACAAAAAACAACGTATTTGGGAATTTTAAATAAAGACAGTTTTGTCCTGCAAAATTTTCTCACCTCCTGTTCATTTAGCGAACAACCGGTTTTCAATGAAACAAAAGCGCAGGGAACTTCACCCCATTTTTTATCCGGACGAGCCACCACGGCAGCTTCGAGAATGTCCTCATGCTGGTAGAGAACGTTTTCAATTTCAACACTGCTGATATTTTCTCCACCAGAAATAATGATGTCTTTGCTGCGGTCTTTCAACTCAATGTAACCATCCGGATGCAGTACTCCGATGTCTCCGGAATGGAACCAGCCGCCTGCAAAAGCTTGTGCTGTCGCTTCAGGATTTTTGAAATAGCCCTTCATGACTATATTTCCCTGCATCAGTACTTCTCCCATTGTTTCACCGTCAGCCGGAACAGGTTCCAGTGTTTCAGGATTAGCAACTGTCAATCCTTCCAGCACATGATAACGCACACCCTGCCTGCCTTTGAGTTGTGCTTGAGTAGTTTTGTCTTTTTCCGTCCAAGCCTCCTGCCATTCACATACAACAGCCGGACCATAAACTTCGGTCAGGCCATAAACATGTGTAACATTAAATCCGGCTTCTTCCATTTGGGCAATAACAGTCGGCGGCGGCGGTGCGGCAGCCGTCATAAATTCTACCCTGTGCGGCAATTCCCGCTGCTCTTCTTTAGGCGCATTGCTGATCATGTTCATCACAATCGGTGCACCGCAAAGATGAGTAACATGGTGTTCAGCAACAGAGTTATAAATGTTTTTTGCAGTTACTTTTCTCAAACAGACATGTGTCCCGCCCAGCATTGTGATTGTCCACGGGAAACACCAGCCGTTGCAATGAAACATCGGCAGAGTCCAGAGATATACAGGGCGGTGTGGCATTTCCCAGGCCAACACATTCCCGGTTGCCAGCAGATAAGCTCCGCGTGTGTGGTAAACTACACCTTTCGGAATTCCAGTTGTTCCGGATGTGTAATTCAGTGAAACCGCCTGCCAATCGTCTTCCGGCAGCACTGCTTCAAATTCCGGATCACCCTCTGCCAAAAAAGCTTCATATTCAAGCATACCCAAATATTCTCCGGATTCCGTTTCCGGATCATCAATGTCAATCACCAGGATGTCCCGCTTCACTTTGGATAAAGCCACTTTGATCTGTGGAGAAAATTCCCGGTCGGTCAGTAAAACTTTTGTTTCCGCATGCTCAAAAATATTAGCCAGCGTTTCTGCTTCCAGCCGTATATTTAGAGTGTTTAAAACAGCACCTGTCATCAACACCCCAAAATGTGCTTCAAAAATAGCCGGAATATTTGGAGCAATTACAGACACTGTATCACCCTTGCCTATACCACGTTTGCTCAAGGCTGAAGCAAGTCTGCAACATCGGATGTATGTTTCCGCCCAGGTCCAACGATGCTTCCCATGAATTACAGAAGTCCGATGTGGATGGACGAAGGCAGTACGTTTTAGGAATGTAATCGGTGAAAGCGGAGTGTAATTTGCAGAATTTTGCGGAAGACCGGTTTCAAAAGAGTCATGCATGCTTGTTTTTTTACAACATGTGGATTGACTGTTTTTATACTAAACAGAAGCTTTCACTAATAAAAAAATGGATGCGATTGTCAAAAATGATCTTTTTGTAATATGCAGTCATTTCTATGAATGCGTTTAGTATATGCGGGTTTCATACTTATAGCATAAATTAGAAAGTGGTAAAGAGGCGGTTATACAGTTTTTTTGCAAATTGTTTGATTAATTCACGTATGCTTCCAGAAAGTGAAACACTTGAAACAGTGTCTGAGTCATTGCCTCCGGATTCAGAAAGTTTAACTTGGAGCATTTTTTCCTCCCACACCTTACTTCCAGTACGCATGTCTTCCAAAATTACCTCACCTTGTAATATCGCTTTCACACCTGTTGAAATCTGGTCTTTGCTCAATCCTGAGGAACTCGTTTTCAATTTTAGCAAAGTAATTTTCAGTCTGAGATCCGCCTGTCCTGAAGTCAACATTTTTACTGAACTGTTTGAGCGCAACAATCGGCTCAGTTGCTCAACCAAATCTGTTTCCAAACCTGCTTTAAACGTCTGATTTTGGATGGGAAGAAGTGCAAGAGTTTGTGCTTCGTTAGGCAGTACCGGATTACTTCCTTCAATCACATAACCGCATCCGGACAGCAACAGTGCAATTGCAATCCCAAAAAAATAATTCGAAAATAGAACTCTCTTTTTAGCCGCAGATTTGGCAGAACGACACAGTAAGTTTTTCAAGATAACCCTTTGACTATAGTAAACTTTTTCTTATGGAACACTGACAAACATCGGTAATACCTGGTTCTTTTTTGGTATTTTTCTATTTGGTTTTGTATGTACAAATATTCACGTAATTTAAGCGGTTCTTGCAGGGTTTTGTTATTTATTTTCTAGATAAACCAAAACAAGAACGCCAGTATAAGTGTATAACTGTACTCCTTGCGGCATTTGCGCCAACTCATAACCTCCAAAAAAACCTATCAGAGGAAACTCTCCCAGCGTTTCCCTAATTAATTGCGTATCCACATTTTGTCGTCCATAAAGCGCTTCGCCACGAGATGCGCAATTAAAATAAATTCCAAAAGTTGGTGTATTCGTATTTTTGTTTTTCAAACGGGAAAGCATTGCCTGCAAATCTTGTTCAGCAGTTGCATTGTTGCGATAGGCAAAAGAAACAACTCCGCCCTCGTGAACAATTTGTGATGTGCTGATGCCTTGGGATGCAGCGTCAATCCTGGTAACATGTCGGGCCATAGAGCCTTCTCCGGTGAAAACAGGCTGCTCAGGATCAAGTGGGAAACTTAGCAACAGTTGCTGTGCTGCCAACTCCAAATTTGAAAATCCCAATTCATTAGCTACTTCGTTAAACACTTCCAAAGCGGGTTTCCCATCGAGTGAAAGGATTAGATCGTCTTTTGTTTCGGTGATAAACATTGGCTCTTCGAATGTCGCACAGGACTGTGTTACTCCCGCACTAAACTCAGGCACACCGTCTAAGGCTAATCCACCTGCACCATTGAGAGTAACAATATCTGGACCAAATTGAATGGAAGTTTCCTGGCTGCCGTCATTACAAGATCCTGCCCCAAATACAGACGGATGGTTTTTGAGAAAATTAAACATATTGATAAAATTGTGCGGCTGATGCTGATAAACATCCGGAAAGAAGAAAAATAGCGGTTTCTCACCACCAAAGTTCTCAAGTGTTTCACGGAATTGTTGAGTAACCCCAGCACTGTGTTCAAGTTCCTGGTATTTCGCTATCGCGAGCGGACGTAGCTCCGGGGTATAGCCCGCCATTAAAACCAATCCTGGACCACTTGAGATTTCTCCTAGTACTGAAAGCACTCCCATTCCGCTGCAACCGGTGATACAATCACAATTTGTTTGCTCCCGAATCAATTCATGCAGACGTCCTGCATGGATAAAATGTGCAGGAGTAAAAAAAGTCAGCACCCAATTCACTTTTGGAAGTTTTGCCTGTTTGACTGCTGAGTGCAATACTTCTGCAATTGCAACATCCGGATCAGTCTCTTTTGAAACACCTACACCAATTCGGTTCACAATCACTCGTAAATATCAGATTAAAAAAACGTGGCATCCAGATTGCTCTTCCAGATAAACACCAGAATTTTTTATAGTGAGTTAAAACAATAGCTGGATTTTTAGCTCGGACAAACGTTTGACTTATAGAATAATAATCCTAAGATTCCTCAAACTGCGAATTTTTTCCATGTTATTTCCAACAAAGTCATTATTTTTATTTATAAAATTTTCCATTCGCAGATATTTTATTAAAATTATTTTCGTGGCAGGTACAACAACTGTGTTGGGCTGCAGCGGAACAGTCTGGAAAAATCATGGAGACAGCTGTATTCACATTTCTGAAAAACCACCTTTGCGCCGTGTAATAAATTACAGTGATCATGAATTATGCGGACGCAAATTATCACCTCGCACCGCGCCGAATCCACTGACACGTCCTCAAACCAAATAAGATAAAGGTCACAAACTCCCAGCAAATCTTGAAAATAACCTGGAGACCAATCTGGTTATTAATAAAATTAACTTAAAACAGTACTCTTGGAAATAATTTCAGCTTCTAAGGAATTGTGAAGTGCACCCGTGATACGAACAGACAAAAGGTCTCCTGCTATAGCACAAGAGTCGTTTATGTGAACTGAGTGGTTACCTCGTGTACGTCCGGTGATAGAATTTTTGCGGTAATGTTTCCCTTGAACCAGGACCTCTTGAATGGAGCCAACCAGGGCTTCATTTTTTTCCTGTACGATTTTTCCTTGAGTTTCAAGTAAAATTTGAAGCCGCTTTGATTTCACATCTTCTGCAAGATGTTCAGGATATTCTGCAGCACGGGTTCCTGGACGCGTTGAATATTTAAACGAATAAATTAGATCAAAACGTATGGTGCGCACTGCCTCCATTGTCATTTCAAACTCTTCCTCTGTTTCTCCGGGAAAACCTACAATCAAATCTGTAGAAAGCGTAGCCTCAGGAAGTCGATCACGCAACATAGCCACTTTTTCATAAAACGTTTCCATCGTGTACCAGCGTCTCATTCTACGGAGTATCCGATCAGATCCGGATTGCAGAGGCAGATGCATTTGTTCGCAGAGAGAGGGTAAAGTTACAAATGCATCAGCTAATTCTTCATGAAAATCTTTTGGATGTGGAGAAATGAAACGCAGACGTTGCAAATTTTCAAGCTCATCCAAGCGGTGTAAAAGCTCTACAAAATCCACTCCGTTAGCCTTGTAGGAATTTACATTTTGACCCAGCAAACAAATTTCCCTTGTTCCAGCAGAAGTGAGACGCTGTGCCTCTGCTAAAATATTTTCTGGTTCACGGCTGACTTCTATTCCGCGTGTAAATGGTACAACACAAAAAGAACAATGGTTGTTGCAGCCCTTTGTGATAGCCAAATGTGCTTTGATTCCGTGATGTTGAGTTTGTTGAAATGCATATTCCGGAATGAAGTTACGCACTTTCTGCCGAGCATGTCGTTTTGTTTGAATTATTTCTTGACCTCGGCTGACTTTCTTGAGCATCTCAGGAAGTTCAAACAAATTATCCGTTCCAAAAACAAAATCAACGCTAGCTTCCCTACGTAAAATTGCCTTACCTTCCTGTTGAGCCACACATCCACCGACACCAATTTTCAGCTCCGGTTTAACGGATTTAAGTTTCCTTAAGCGGCCCAATTCACTGTAAACCTTATTCTCAGCTTTTTCACGGATAGAGCAGGTATTGAGAATAATTAAATCTGCATCTTCCCGTGAGTCTGTTTGAAAGTAATTTTGATGCTTGAGAACTTCAAACATTTTTTCGGTGTCATATTCGTTCATTTGACAACCGTAAGTTTGAATAAAAACTTTCTTCACAGTTTCCGTGTTTTGGGAAGCTTCTTCCATTACTGTATTTGTAATAATTGGTTAATTATTGTTCAACTCATGGACAGGGCGTTACAATAAATATTTCTGGTTTTTATAAATCACTACTCTTTTAAGCTGCCACGTCCTGGAGGACTTTCAGCTCTAGCTCTTCTGCACAAATCTCCAACGCCACACTACTGAGATCTTTAGGAAATTCCACGTAATAATCTTGTCCGTTTCTGTGCCAAAGAGTTTCTTCTAACTGCATGCCATGGGCAGTTGGTTTTATGAACTCAAACCATTCGTTCTGGTAGAGAACTTCAAATTTCTCTATTAAATATTTACTGCCGTTTTTTGCAGAAATTGTCTTTTCAGGATTGTCCTGTTTTATATTTGTTAAGATGATAAAGCTCATTCTGAAATCGAACTTTCCCCACTGGAAATGAACAAATTGTTTTTTAGCACCAATTCCAGTTTTGAATATATGGTAGTTTTGATGATCAACGGTATAGGTTTTCACAAAGGCTCCTTTAGTTTTTTTAATGATTGTTATAAATTTAAGTTGAAATCAATCCTCTTATTCTGCCTCTAAAAACACCTATTTTTCAAGGTAAACTTTGATCTTATCCAAGATTTCGTCAATGTCATCAGGTTTATGCCATCCGATATTATTTTCTTTACGGAACCAGGTCATTTGTCGTTTCGCATATTGCCGAGTTCTTTTTTGTATTTCTTCGACCATCGCGCCCCATTCCAACTTGTTTTGAAGATGCTGAATAACCTCCCGATAACCAATTGCCTGAAGAGGTTTTAGTTCAGGAGAATAACGGGTCAACAGTTTCTCCACTTCTGTAATCCATCCTGACTCCAGCATGATGTGTGTGCGCTGATTTATACGTTCATAGAGAACATCACGTTCCCATTCAAGCGCAACTGCATGAAAAGAATATTTAGCTTCCGCAAACGGTTTATCCTGTTGAAATTCTGCTAGAGTTGTTCCTGTTGAAAGCACTACTTCCAGACTGCGCAAAATTCTTGCAGTGTCATTTGGATGCAGACGCACAGCACCTTCCGGATCAAGTTTTTGCAGTTCTTTCCAACAATAGTATGTTCCATGTTCAGAATGCCAGCCTGTCACTTTTTTTCTATGTTTTTCTGGAATTGATGGAATTTTACTGATCCCGTACATCAGTGCACGATAATACAAACCTGTACCTCCTACCAATATCGGCAGACGTTTGCGTGCCGCAACCTTCTCAATAATACTGGAAGCATCCCTTGCATATTTACCGGCAGAATATGATTCATCTGGATCAATGAGATCCAGTTGATGATGCGGAACTATTTTTTGAACATCCGGAGTTGGTTTAGCAGTTCCGATATCCATTTGCCGGTAAACCTGCATTGAATCAGAACAAATCAATTCTCCATCAAATTCCTGAGCCAGTCGAAGTGCCAAATCACTTTTTCCACTTGCCGTTGGTCCGGCTACCACAACAATTTTTGGAAATATTTCCATTGAATATTTATAAACTACTAAATGATTTTGTAAATAATTCTTACCGTGAACCAAACTTAATTTATTTTCAAAAGACCCTAATTTTCTCGGACCCTCCCTGAAAAATGGTCTTACTTCATGAAATATTTGAGCTGAGAGATTTTTCTGCCTTAAACTCTGCACGAACCTGCAAAAAAAAATCATTGTAACGACCATCCCGCAAATCAGGAAATGTCCATGCTAAATCTCGATATCCCCCTTTGTTTTTCAGCAAAACAAGATCTGCCCATACTCCATCCCGCAGATAAATTTTTTGCGGTCCTTCTTTTCCGGAAAGTAATACAACACGGTGTAAATCAAGAAAACCGGGATCCAAGTTTATTCTCCTCTTGCCGTTGCGTCTGAACCGATTTTCGATTTTCACCATTCTTAATTTCCAATCAGCAGATGATTCCAGGCTGTAAATACCACTGACACTCAGGAAACGGCGTTTCAACCTAGTGCCCATTTCTGATGCATAATAATCCGTTTGGTCAAAAGTGAATTCCGGAGATTGGTGCTGGATTTTCCAGTTCTGCTTTTCCAACTGTTCTTTGGCTTGTTCCAGCCAACATGAATCTGAATAAATTGCCCCGAAAATCCATTTAGCATAAATATTATTTTTCAACTTGGCACCTTGGTAAATGAGTTTTAATACAGCATTTTAACTGATCCCGTGAAAGTATTCCACAGTTTAGGGCTCCTAATTATTCCCGAAACACATTAAGTCTATTAAGGTCTTTAGAATAAGTAATGCCAAAATGAATTCAACGGATTGGATTGAGCAATATGTCGGTTTATGATGTGATGGTAGTGAGAGAAAAGCATTCGCTTTTGCTAAGTTTTTTGTACTGAATACTTAAATAAATTTGATGACCCCAACATATCTTGAAGCAATCCCGCTGAACTATAGAAAATATTGAGACACCGGTCCGGATTTGATTGTATTCTATGGATTATTTGGTTCAGGAAAGAATTGGTGCAGTTTTGCGAGGTCAATTGTAAACGACTTTCAAATCTGGATG
>LSNO01000085.1 GCA_002082305.1 SAR324 cluster bacterium SAR324-CTD7B | reverse complement strand
CAATCAGGTTGAGGACAAGCTTTCACGGGAATGACAAAATGAAAAATCAGCCCGAAATCAACCATTTATGAAAAGAAAAATCATGTTTGAACTATCAGAAACTCAAAAACAACTGCAATCAACCGCACGGGAGTTTGCCAAAAAGGAAATTGCGCCCCGTGCCGCAGAAGTAGATCGTACGGAACAGTATCCATGGGAAAATGTGGAACTCTTGACCAAGCAGGGTTTCATGGGCATGACGATTCCGGAAGAATATGGAGGCCCCGGAATGTCGTATCTGGATGTGGTACTGGTAATTGAGGAAATTGCAAAGGCCTGCGGGGTTTCGGCTCGGATAGTTGTGGAAGCGAATATGGGAGCAGTTGGAGCAGTAATGAAATACGGTTCAGAAGTTCAAAAAAAATTGGCGGCGGAACATGTTTTGAGCGGCGACAAACCGGCGATCTGCATCACCGAACCTGGAGCTGGAAGTGCGGCCACAGAAATGGCGACCCGCGCCGATCACAAAGGCGACCGCTACATTCTCAACGGTACAAAGCACTGGATTACGGGTGGCGGAGTTTCCAAGTTTCATTTAATTTTTGCCCGTGTTTTTGAAAATGAGGAACCGCAGGGTATTGCCGGATTTATCGTTTTGCAGGGAACAAAGGGATTGAAAGTCGGAACACGCGAACCGGCGATGGGTTTGCGCGGAATTCCGGAAACGCAAATCATTTGCGAAGATTTGGAAGTTCCGGAAGAAATGGTCTTGATTCCGCCGGAAGGTTTGCGGCGCGGATTTGCCGGGTTGATGAATGCTTACAACGGCCAGCGTGTTGGAGCTGGAACGGTAGCGCTGGGCATTGCCGCAGGTGCCTATGAACTGGCCTTGGACTATTCAAAGCAACGTGAACAATTCGGACGCCCGATTTGCGAATTTCAGGGATTGCAGTGGATGCTGGTCGATATGCACACGCAAATTGAAGCCGCACGTCTATTGCTTCACAAAGCTGCTAGCTCAGGTTCCGGTAGTTCTGGACAAGTCGCACCGGACGTTCCGGGTTTTCCGGACATGCTGGAAGCGGCGCAGGCCAAGATTTTTTCCTCTGAAATGGCGATCAAAGTCACCAATGACGCACTGCAAATATTTGGTTCTGCCGGATATTCCCGGAACATGCCACTGGAACGTATGGCGAGGGATGCACGCATGTTCACCATTGGAGGCGGCACAGCGCAGATTTTGCGTACTGTAGTGGCTTCCGCATTACTGAATCGAAAACTCCCGCAAACACGGGACGGGCATTATAAATTGGCGGCAAAAGAGGCATAATTCGCAGGTATGTAATTCCGCAATGTCCGGCACGTTGTCAGGCTCTACAGCTTTTTGCAAAAAATAAATGTTGGTTATTGGCAAAATATATTTTTGGTTTTTGTGAGTTTTTTGCAAAATAAAATGAAAGGTTGTAATGGCAAATTCTGCTGAAATAATTGGGAAAAGACTGTATCACTCGGGATGTCGACGTGCGTTTGGGATTCCGGGCGGAGAGGTTTTGGTTTTGATGGAGGGCTTGAGAAAATCCGGAATTGATTTTGTTTTAACAAAGCACGAAAACTGTGCCGGGTTCATGGCGGAAGGCGGGTTTCATGCTGACGGTGCGCCAGGAATTCTGGTAGCGACCATTGGTCCGGGAGTTGCCAATGCTGTGAATGTAGTAGCAAATGCTTTTCAGGATCGGGTGCCGATGATTTTCCTCACCGGTTGCGTGGATGCTGATGAGGCCCTGACCTACACTCATCAGGTTTTTGATCACGGTGAATTACTCAAATCGGTTACTAAGGCCAGTATAAAAGTCGTTGATGGCGCTGTAGATGTGTCAATTGACAAGGCGATCGCGATCGCGTTGGACGGTCAACCCGGACCGGTGCATGTCGATTTGCCGATTAGGCTGGCCTCGAAATCACAGCCGGCAAGCACTATGATTGTCCGAACATTTCCTTCACATACCGCACCAGCGGAAGGAACAGAATTGGAAACTGCCCGACAGTGGCTCCGTGAAGCGCAACGGCCTTTGATAATAGCCGGTGTAGATGTGTTGAATCAGAATGCGGTGTGTGTTGTGAAGGAATTCGTGCGGGACTTCGGGATTCCACTGATCACAACTTACAAAGCAAAAGGCGTGTTGCCGGAGGATGACCCGCTTGCTCTCGGCGGTGCCGGACTTTCGCCTTTGGCCGACCAATATTTGTTACCGCTGGTACGGGAAAGTGATTTAATTATTCTGGCAGGATACGATCCGATTGAAATGCGTTCAGGCTGGCGTGACCCCTGGGATGATGGCACGAGGGTGATCGAATTTTGCGCAGTACCGAACACGCATTATATGCACCAAGCCGATTTGAGTTTTGTCGGACACGTTGGTGAAGGTTTGAAAACCTTGAGAAAAGAAGCTTCTGCAAATCCGGTTTGGAAAAATGGAGAACCGGAAAAAGTCAGGAGAGATTTGAAATCGATCTTTTCCGGAACCGTAACGTCCGGTGCTGGTGAGGAATGGGGGCCGGGAGCGGTAGTTGATGTTGTGCGAAAAGCTTTACCACGAAATGGAGTTGCCACGGTGGACAGCGGAGCGCACAGGATTTTGCTGAGCCAGATGTGGGAATGTTACGAAGCTCGCAGCTTGCTGCAATCTTCTGGACTTTGTACGATGGGTTGCGCTGTACCGTTGGCCATGGGCTTTCGTTTGGCGGCTCAGTCCGGAATGTCCGGTGCGAATCGTCCCGCACCGGACGTTCCGGCGGTCGTGGCCTTTGTCGGAGATGCAGGTATGGAAATGGTTTTAGGTGAATTGGCGACTTTGCGGGATTTAAAATTGCCTGTTGTGATTGTGGTATTTATCGATGAATCACTGGCCCTGATTGAACTCAAACAGCGCAAATCAAAATTACAGAATCTCGGAGTCGATTTTGGTGCAACCGACTTTCCAGCTGTAGCCCGGGCTTTGGGTGGTATTGGACACTGGATTTCAAGTCGAAACGAACTACAGGTTGCACTGGATGGAGCTTTTGAACGTGAAACATTTACGTTACTGGCTTGTATAATTGGTGAAAAGGTTTACGATAGACGCTTCTAATTGGGGCTGTCAGACCACTGCGATCCTCATTTTTTGCTCAATTAGGTTCGCGGATTCTGTTTCGTAGTACAGTTTATGAAAGTCTGTGCTGCTCCCTCCTGTTTTTCTTAATGCAGCTGCATTTTGTTACCCGATGTCTCTTCTATATTCAAATTCCAAGCTCATTCATTTTACAGGAATCTGCGGAACCGGAATGGCTTCTCTCGCAGTGTTATTGAAACAGCGTGGTCATCATATATGTGGTTCTGATGAAAATGTTTATCCTCCCATGAGTGAATTTCTTTCACAAAATAACATAACCGTAAAGAGCGGATATGACGCAAAAAATTTGGAGCCTGTCCCTGATTTGGTTGTAATCGGAAATGCTCTATCGCGAGGTAATCCTGAGGTAGAGGCAATTCTGGAGAGTAAACTGCCGTATATTTCGATGGCGGAACTGCTGAAAGAGTATTTCATACGTGGAAAAACATCTCTTGTGGTCACTGGAACACACGGAAAAACAACTACAACGTCTTTATTGGCCTGGGTATTTGAGACTGCAGAGAAAAAGCCGGGCTTCATGATTGGAGGTATTGCAGAAAATTTTGGAGCCAGTTGTCTTGATGGAAGCGGTAACTGTTTTATCACTGAAGGTGATGAGTACGATACTGCATTTTTTGACAAGCGTTCAAAATTTTTACACTATCTGCCGGATCAGTTAATTCTGAATAATCTCGAATTTGATCATGCAGATATTTTTGATTCACTTGCAGATATTAAAAAGGCCTTCAGACTGCTGCTGCGTCTTATTCCACGGAAAGGTCTGATTGTTGCCAATGGAGATGATGAAAATGTAAAAAGTGTTTTGGAGTCGTCTTTTTCGCCGGTACTTAAATTTGGTTTAGGTAAATCTTGTGATATACAGGCAGTAAATCTGAAATCCAGTGAAGCAGGAATGTCTTTTGAGGTACTTGACAATCGTGCTGAAAGTTCTACCCAAAATCAGGAATTTGAACTAAATCTTTTTGGGACGTACAACGTCCTCAATGCATTGGGTGTGATTGTACTGGCACGGTATAACGGAATTGCAGACAAAACAATTCAGGCCGCTTTTGATTCATTCCAGAGTGTTCGCAGAAGGCAGGAATTACGTGGAGAAGTAAACGGAATTTCTGTTTATGATGACTTTGCACATCATCCGACAGCGATTCGTGAGACAGTGACTGCAATCAGGCAAAAACATCCAGGACGCCGCTTGATTACCGTTTTTGAGCCACGAAGCAATACCAGCGTACTTAAAATACACCAGGACGCCTTGATTGACTCTTTCAAGAAAGCCGACGAGGTGATTTTAACTACACCCCATCGTTTGGAATGGACTCCTGTAGAACAGCGGCTGGAAGTTTTGGAAGTTTTGAAATCCCTGATTAAAAACAAAATTCCTGCCTATGAATTTCCTCAAGTAGAGGGCATAATTGAACATCTAAAATCAAATTGCCGTTCAGGAGATGTTGTCTTAATTATGAGTAATGGAAAATTCGATAATATTCATCAACGTTTGCTGGAAGAACTTTAACAAATTGAAAAGGAAATAATGGCTATACGGGAACATACTATTTACGATTGTATTATGAGGAATGCCCTGAATTTATCCGGAGAAACAGCTCTGGTTTCAGGCGATCTACGACTCACTTTTTCGGAAATTCCAATTCACGTCAATTGTCTGGCACGTGGATTACTGAATACCGGTTTTGAGAAAGGAGACAGGATTGCTGTTCTGCTAAACAACTGTGCCGAATATGCACTGCTTTTGGCTGCCTGTACTCGTATCGGGGTAGTTGCAGTCTGTTTGAACACACGAACAAGTGCCGGCGAAATGCGTATGGTGCTTGAAAGTACAAAACCGAAAGCCTTGCTATTTCAAACGAGTTTCGAACAGCAGGCTGAAGAACTACGTGATTTGTTTCCACATCGTCAATTTTACTGTATTGATGAAGCTTCGATACTTTCTACATCCTTTGACCAACTGCTGGATGAAAACCCTGCACCGCTCACTGAGCCGCAACCCGGTGTGGACGAGGGCTGGTTGATTATTCCAACTGCGGCAGTGGATGGTGTACCTAAAGGTGCTTTGCTCAGTCAACGAAATGTTTTGGCCTCTGCGGCAGTGCATCTCCACCATTTTGGACGTGATGCCATCAAAGGTCATTTACTTGCGTTGCCGATCTTTCATGTGATGGGTCTGACTTCTGCCTGGGCGACATTCATCGGTGGTGGTAAAAATGTAGTGCTTAAACAATTTGATGATAAAGAAGCTGTGCGTTTAATTGACGCAGAACAACTGACATATTTTGGTTCGTTTCCGCCAATTTTGGAACGTGTACTTGACTCTGCAAAAGAAACAGGATCAGTTTTGAAAAGTTTACAGGTTGTATATGGTTTAGAAGGACCACAGAATATCAAACGCTTACAGGAAGAAACCAATGCTGTTTTTTGGACGGGCTTTGGACAAGCGGAAACCACGGCTTTTGTGACTGCGTCTCCTGCTTCTGAACGTCTTGGTGCTTCCGGACAGTCGACTTTGATTAACTCCGTGGCAATTGTTAATGAGTTAGATGAACAGGTGCCAACAGGGGAAGAGGGCGAAATTGTTGTGCGGGGAGAAAACATTTTTCTTGAATACTGGAATATGCCCGAAGCAACAGCATATGCCCAGCGCAACAGTTGGCATCACACCGGTGATATAGGACGCTTAGATGACGATGGATTCTTGTGGTATGTCAAAAGAAAGGCAGAAAAAGAGTTGATAAAAACCGGCGGAGAAAATGTTTATCCCGGTGAGGTTGAATCGGTTTTGCTGAAACATGCTGAGATTAAAGATTGCTGTGTTATAGGAGTTCCTGATAAGACCTGGGGCGAAGCAGTGAAAGCAGTTTGTGTGCTTAAGAAAGGATCCAAGCTTTCCGAAAAAGAAGTAAGCGATTATGTTGGCGGACAAATTGCGGGTTTTAAGAAACCCAGAAAAGTAGAATTTGTGGAAAAACTGCCTCGCGAAAATGATGAGGTAGATCGTGAGGCAGTAAAAGCTAAGTGGGGAGAGTGATTGAAAAAATCACTCCGGAGTTACATATGCTGAAGTGATTCCGCCGTCGACTACAAATTCTGTTCCGGTGGTGTATGACGACTCATCGGAAGCTAAAAATAAAGCTGCCTGTGCCATTTCTTTTGCTTCTCCAAAACGACCCATAGGAATATGTACCAGCCGTTTTTGTTTTTTGGCTTCAGTATCAAGGAACTTCATCAGCAATTCAGTGCGCAAAGGTCCCGGACAAAGGGCATTGACCCGGATGTTTTCACGTGCGTGAATTACGGATAATTCACGAGTCAGGGCAATCACACCTCCTTTGCTGGCAGTGTAGGCAACCTGTGGTGTTGCCGCTCCCATCAGTCCCACGAAAGACGCGGTGTTGATGATCGATCCTCCACCGGCGCGCTGCATGGCGGCAATTCCGTATTTGCAGCCGAGAAACACTCCTTTAAGGTTAATTGCCATCGTTAAATCCCAAACTTCTTCCTCTGTAACAAGCGCATTGTCATCACGGCTGTCCATGATTCCGGCATTGTTGAACATCACATTCAGTTTGCCGAATTGATCTTCTGCGGCTTTAACCATATTTTCGCAGTCTGCTGCTTTGGAAATATCCGCATGTGTATAAATCGCTTCGCCTCCAGTAGCTTTAATTTCTGAAACTGTTTTTTCTCCTTCAGCGTCATTCACATCCACCGCCACAATTTTAGCACCTTCTTGCGCAAACAATAGTGCCGATTCTTTACCAATTCCACTTGATGCGCCTGTGATAAGGGCAACTTTATTTTCTAATCGCATTTAAATTCTCCCGTAATTTATTTAAATTCTTTCAAAATATCGTTTTAATTCCCAATCCGTTACAGCTGACTCAAAAGCTTCCACCTCAGTACGGAAAAAATGCAGTAAATTTCAAAATTTATTGAACTGTTGAACACTGCCTGTTTTACATTTGATTTTATCAATGATTAAAACCAGAATCAAATTGATTCTTAAGATGATGGTCTGACTAATTTTACACAAATAAGATTCATCAGCCGCAAAGCAGTTTGGAGCAAGGCTAGAATCAAAGCAAATCTAAATGTCATAATCATCCCCTAGTCATCTCATAATTTGGTACCTCTTTCTATTTGAGGATAAACGGTTGACACCAATAAATTTCTATGATTATAATTACATCCCACATTAATCATCATATTAAATTTACCATGTGAAACTCATGATTATAGAAGATTAAAGGTTATATGTCTGAAGGACGGCTTGAAGGTAAGAATGTAGTTGTTTCAGGAGGTGCAGCAGGCGTAGGGGGTGCGGCTTCAGAAATTTTTGCCAGTGAAGGTGCGTATGTAGCAATTGTTGATGTGCAAGAAAAGGTCGGAGTTAATCTTGCTGAACGTATAAGTAAAACCCAAGGGAAGGCGTTTTTCGTTAAGTGTGATGTCTCCGTTTCTGAAGAAGTCGAAAATGCAATAGAAAAAATTAATGATCGTTTTGAGAATAGTATCGATGTTCTTTTTAACCATGCTGGCACAGTTATTATTAAACCATTCCTTGAAACCACAGAATCAGAATGGGACTGGATGATGGACGTCAACGTGAAATCAATGTTTCTGATGACACGTGCTGTATTGCCATCAATGCTTGAAAATGGAGGTGCTATTGTTAATACATCCTCAATATCTGCGGTTGCCGGTACGCCGATGGAAGTTCTTTACTGCACAAGTAAAGGGGCCTGTCATATGTTCACTCGAGCAATTGCCACAGAGTTTCGTGACCAGGGCATACGTTGTAATGCTGTATGTCCTGGGTTTATCAAGACAGACCATGGTATTCGGGAATTGAAGGAATTACAAAGTTATGGGGTTAATGTCACAGAAGAGGATATTTGTCGTCTTCAGGGTCGCATATGTGAACCTGAGGAAGTTGCCAAAGTAGCACTTTTTTTAGCGAGCAGTGATGCCAGTTTTGTCAACGGTGAAACGTTGTTCGTAGACAACGGAATGCTCGTGCAAACTTAAAACATTTTAGAATTTTGATTTTCAAAGTGTTTTACTTATCTATTCAAAAAAAGTACTAAAAAGAAATCATCCTAACAGATGTTATTGATAAAAAATACTTAGCCCGATTAACATTTTAAACAATTCTAAAATCAAAGAAAGTTGATGGCCAATTACATTAAAAATTATGTCCGACTAGTGGATAAGATGAACTATCTTATAGGAAGGGTAACCATGTTCATAATCTTTGTCATGGTCGGAGTGATGTTCTATTCGGCCATTACAAAGACGCTTTTCACACCGTCTCTATGGACATACGAATTCGCACAATTCCTAATGGTGGCTTACTTCCTAGTTGGTGGAGCGTATTCAATCCAGTTGCATGGTCACGTCCGCATGGACTTGCTTTATGGAAGCTGGAGTGAGCGTACTCAAAACCGTTGGGACTCTTTCACATCACTAATAATGATCGCATATCTCGCTTTGATGTTCTACGGCAGCATAGACAGTGCTATTTACGCCATTTCATATGGTGAGCGTAGTTACTCGATCTGGCAGCCATATATGTGGCCCATCAAGTTGATCATGTCATTCGGCATTTTTCTGATGCTGCTCCAGGCCATTGCGCAATTCTTCAAAGACTTAGCTGGAGCTATAGGCGAGAAGCTGTCATGAGTTACGAAATGATAGCTCTTCTCATGTTCTCAACCATGATGCTGATGCTTCTCACAGGGCAGAGAGTATTCGGAGCCATAGGATTTGTAGGTGCTTTTGCAGCTCTTTTTCTTTGGGGCGATGGTGGGTCAATTATGCCTTTCAGTGCTACTATTAAGCTAATGAAATGGTATCCGCTGTTGACCCTGCCCATGTTCATCTTCATGGGTTACATCATGTCAGAGTCTAGAATTGCAGACGATCTATATGAAATGTTTCATGTGTGGATGGGACCAGTTCAAGGCGGTCTTGCTATCGGCACGATTTTTCTCATGGTAGTAATTTCGGCAATGAACGGTCTCTCTGTAGCAGGCATGGCCATAGGTGCTACAATTGCTCTTCCTGAGCTTTTGCGCCGCAATTACGACAAAGTAATGGTAACGGGGGTCATCCAGGCAGGAAGTTCCCTTGGGATCTTGGTTCCTCCGAGCGTAGTTCTGGTTCTTTACGGCATGATCGCACGCCAGCCGGTGGGCCAGTTGTGGTTAGCTGGAGCCATACCAGGACTAGTAATGGCAGGCTTGTTTATGCTGTACATTTGGATCAGATGTACTTTGCAACCACACCTGGGGCCGCCTCTTTCAAAGCAAGAACGAGCGGAAGTTACATGGAGAAAAAAATTTAAACTTCTTCGTGCTGGAATTCTACCTTTGGTAATCTTTTTTTCCATGACCGGCTTGTTCGTCATGGGCGTAACCAGTTTAGTCGAAAGTTCTGCTGTTGGTGCTACCACGGCTACCTTGGCGGCATTGTTCAAGGGACGGTTAACCAAGCAGGTAATGGAAACAACGTTACGCAAGACACTCGAAGTAACCTGCATGTTTATGTGGATCATCTTGGCTGCATTGTGCTTCGGTGCAGTGTTCGACGGTCTCGGTGCAGTTAAAACAATTAAGTTCCTTTTTGTAGACAGGATGGATCTAAGTCCATGGGAAGTTCTCATACTTATGCAAATTTCATATATCATCATGGGTATGTTCCTTGACGATACGGCAATGCTGGTTATAGTAGCACCACTTTATGTACCTTTAGTAGGTTCACTAGGTTTTGACTTGATCTGGTACGGAGTTCTATATACAATCACCTGTCAGATCGCCTACATGACACCACCCTTCGGCTATAACCTGTTCCTGATGCGTGCTATGGCACCACCTGAAATATCACTTGCTGATATTTATAGGTCAATCATTCCATTCGTGTTTGTAATGATTTTGGGTTTGGTTCTTATAATGATATTTCCTGAGATTGCGCTCTGGCTCCCAAACTGGTTCTATGGAAAATGAAACTAAACTGTCTATGAAAGGAGGAAAAATGGATTAAATTGCAATGCTATTTAATGCTTAACTGGATTAAACTATAATCTGGATTTCATAATTTACAATTCAAAACATAGAGGAGAATAAAATGACTATTGAATCGAAAACCAAAGTTGCAAATACGAATAGACGTCAGTTTTTAAAGAAAGCTGGTAAAACGGCTGTTGCTGCAGGTGCAGCCAGTACGTTGGCGGCACCTGCCGTTGTTATTGGTAAGGAGCCTATTAGGTGGCGGTTTCAAACCTATGCTGGTGGGGCGTTGGGGCAGTATGTAACCAAGCCAGCCATTGACATGATCAACGAAGCCTCAAATGGTGAGATGCAAATCGAATTGTTTTACGCTGACCAATTGGTCCCAACAGGTGAATTGTTCCGAGCCCTACAAGCTGGTACCATCGACGCTGTACACTCCGATGATGACTCTATGGCCGCACCTGTTGATGTTAGAGTTTTCGGAGGTTACTTCCCAATGGCCACGAGGCACGCCCTGGACGTTCCGGTGCTGTTTCACCAATACGGATTCGATAAGATATGGTCTGATGCTTACAAAAAAGCTGGTGGTGTTGTCTGGATTTCTGCGGCTGGGCAGGATCCCTGCAATTTCAACACTAAGAAAAGCATCACCAAACTTTCTGATCTCGAAGGCCTCAGACTTTATACCTTCCCTACTGCGGGCCGTTTCCTGGCACAATTCGGTGTGATACCGGTGTCGATTCCATATGAGGACGCTGAGGTCGCAGTGCAGACAGGAGAGCTTGACGGAATGGCTTGGTCTGGCATCACCGAGGACTACACCGTCGGTTGGGCAGACGTTACCGACTACTTCCTTACCAACAACATTTCCGGTGCATGGATTGGGTCATGGTTCGTAAACGAAAAACGCTGGGCAGATCTACCCGCTCACTTGAAGAAGCTTGTGCTCGCCTGCGTGGAAAGTGGCCATTTCTACCGCAACCAATGGTACTTTGGTGGTGAAGCTTCTCTTCGCGCAAAAGGAACAAAACTCAAAGTGCAGTCCATTCCGAGAGAAGAGTGGAATCAAGTCGAACAGGCGGCCGCAAAGTTCTGGGCAGAAGTCGCAGAAACCGGCGAAGTAGCTGCAAAAGTAGTCCAAATTTTCAAGGATTACGATGCAGTCAGGCAAAGTGCCAAAGGTATTTATACCTGCGGTTAATTCTATCTGCCCCCAGGTCTTTTCCAGCTGGGTACCTAAATTAAAGTGTACCCAGCTGGGATTATTCTACCACAAATTACAAAAATATTTCGTTCTGGGATTGCAGGAATTATTCTAAGTTTCTGAGTTCCTGCTTAATGTTTCTGGTGGAGTCGGTGATGGAGTTAGTTTATTATAACATTCACAGGTACCACCAACTCGCCAGATAGTAGTGACGCTGATCACTGGTGGATCATATAGGCATAAATTAGATGAACCACTTTACGTGATTGACGTTGGGATCCGTGTGTTCCGTCCTCCTAACTCCTCAAATTTAGAGTTTCTACATCTTAACTAACAAAGTGTAGAAAATTTCATCTGTGATCTGTCTAATACTCTTAACTATCCGCTCTGACATCGAAAAAAAGGGGACGCTTGATGTCTTGGTGAATGGTGGCTGAGAGTACAGGGATTTTCTCATAGATGTTAAGTCTAGGGAAATGTACTTTGTTTCTGTTCAATCCTGGGTCTTCTTGCATTTTTATCTTTTGCCTGTTTCTCCACAAATTTTAGAGTTGACTACAGAACCAATAGGTATAGAATTATAGTTGCAGGGAAAGCTGTTGAGATCGAACTTTTATCTGCTTCTAATATATTTTACATCGCTTTCCTGTTTTACCACTTTGTTTTCAAATAATTTTGTCCACTGCTCTTCTGTGAAGGAGGTAGTATGAAAAGTTGGAAAGTCTTATTGGCAATTGCTCTAGCAATATTTGCCATTTCCTGGTTTATTGTTTCTCCTGAAACAAAAACTTTTAGTGTACTGTCTCAGAGAGTGGATACCAGCAAATCTGCGGCAATTACTGATAAATGGGATGGTAAAGGTAAATTTATTGATATGATTTGGGAATGAAAAACGGTTCCGCCATACGGTTTCAGGTCAAGTATTATCACAGATGAATTCAGGAACCTGTTAATAACTGATAGTTTCTGGTTGAAAGTGCTTTAGCCTTTGCGCTTGATGACCCATGAAATATGAATCTTCCTAATTTTTTCCTCCTTATGTTAACCTGTAGCCTGATGCACAACGTTGAATTTATTTGCGTGGCGTGATATATTTTGCTAAGGTATCCATCCAAGACTAATCACCGCTAATCCTGATTTTCTTCCATGCCCGGTCCTGCATCCGTTGATCACAACTCCTATCCGGATTCTTATATTCGTGAAATACTAAGAAATGTACGCAGCATTGCAATGGTTGGAGCCAGTGCAACCTGGAACCGTCCCAGCAATTTTGCCATGAAATATTTACTTAAAAAAGGATTTAAGGTTATCCCGGTCAACCCTAATGCAGCTGTCAAGAAAATTTGTGGAGAAACGGTGTTTCCGGATTTATCTTCACTCTCTGGAACTGTGGACATGGTTGATATTTTCCGCCCGGCAGAAGATGCTCCAGAACTGGTAGAAGAGGCCATTAAAATTGGAGCAAAAGTTTTCTGGATGCAGTTGGAAATCCGTCATGCTGAAGCAGCAAAACGTGCTGAAGAAGCAGGACTACAGGTGGTGATGGATCGCTGTCCTAAAATTGAATATGCCCGCTTGACTGGTGAGCTGGGCTGGAACGGAATCAATACAGGTGTAATCAGTAATCGCAGGAAGAGGCTTTAATGAAACAACTGCATCCAGAATATGGTTTTAATACACTTGCAGTTCATTCTGGAACGGCTCCAGATCCAACGACAGGTGCGCGCTCTTTTCCAATTTATCAAACTACCGCCTATGTATTTGATGACGCAGACCATGCTGCATCACTGTTTAACTTGCAGGAACCAGGCTTTATTTATTCTCGTTTGACTAACCCAACTGTAGCAGCTTTAGAAGAAAAGCTGGCCACGCTTGAAGGCGGCCGCGGTGGAACAGTAACCTCTTCCGGACATGCTGCGGAAACTCTGGCTTTGTTTCCGTTGATGGCTCCAGGAATGGAGGTGATAGTGGCAGACAAATTGTACGGCGGAACGATCAATTTAATGGGAAAAAGTTACCGGAAATTTGGCTGGAATGCAGTTTTTGTTGACACCGATAATCCGGAAGCTTTCCGCAAGGCGGTTACTGAAAAAACTCGGGCAATTTTTATTGAAAACCTTGCCAATCCCGGTGGAGTTGTTGTTGACCTGGAAGCAATTGCTAAAGTTGCTGATGAAGCAGGAGTGCCTCTGGTTGTAGACAACACGATGGCGACTCCTTTTTTGTGTCAACCGTTTGAATGGGGAGCGGATTTGGTAGTGCATTCCACAACAAAATTCCTGTCCGGACAGGGAAATGCGGTCGGAGGAGTGGTTATTGATTCAGGAAAATTCCCCTGGTTGGGAAATTCCAAATTTCCAAGTTTGAGTACGCCCTCACCGGAATATAACGGGCTCACATTTGCAGAAACTTTTGGAGACCTTGCATACACCATGTACAGTCACGCCATCAGTTTGCGTGATCTTGGCTGTACGCAATCTCCAATGAATGCCTGGATTACTCTCAACGGCATTGAAACCTTGCCTTTGCGCATGGAACGGCACTGTTCCAACGGTCTGGCTGTAGCAAAATTTCTTGAAAAACAGGCTAACGTAGAATGGGTTTCTCACGCTGGTCTCGAATCCAGTCCTTATTTTGAGCTTGGGAAAAAATATTTGCCTGAAGGTACAGGTTCTGTTTTTACTTTTGGTGTCAAGGGGGGTTATGAAAGCGGCTTAAAAATGCTGGAATCCGTTGAGTTGTTCAGTCATGTGGCCAACATTGGTGACACCCGCTCACTGATTCTCCATCCAGCCTCCACCACTCATCGACAACTCACAGAGGAACAGCGTATCGCAGCAGGTGCAGGACCGGAAGTGATTCGTCTTTCCATTGGAATTGAGTGCGTTGAAGATATCATTTCAGATTTGGATCAGGCTTTGAACTGCTTATGAAAAATCTGAAAACATGAGGCTTGTAAGTGCAGTTTAAGCAGGCCACAGATGATACAGGTAGCCAACATAAATTGCCAGGAAAAGGAATCCCTCCTTGCGGTCAAGAATGCGACCGGTCCAAACTGTAGGTAGCAGCAGGATTGTAACTCCAAGCATTACATAAAGATCGACGGAAGAAATGCCTTTGCCGTCTAGTGGAGCAACGAGTCCGGCAATACCGAGGACAAACATGATGTTGAAAAGGTTAGAGCCGACTACGTTTCCAATGGCAAGGTCAGGGCTCTTCCGGAATGCGGCCATCAGGGCGGTGGCCAATTCCGGAGTTCCAGTTCCGATGGAGACAATGGTTAGTCCAATCAGGGCTTCGCTCAGTCCGAAAATTCTCGCAAGGTCTACCGCACCGGTTACTAGAAAATTAGCACCAAAACCTAATGTAACAATCCCCAATATTAAAAAACCGACGTCCCGCCACAAAGTTTTGCCGGAGTCTTCCGGTATTTCCATCCCCTCGATTTTATCCTCTTCCGGAGAAGTCCTTTTGACTGTCATGATGTTTCCGGTAACATAAAACACAATGCACAAGAGCAAAAACGCGCCTTCCATGCGGGAAATGTGAAAATCCTCAAGCAGGACAACTAGCATAAAAGTAGCTCCAGTCAGCAAAGGCACATCGGCTTTTACAATGTGCGAATCGACTTTCAAAGGAAGGATCAGGGAGGAGAGTCCGAGAATCAACGCAATGTTCAGGATATTCGAACCAATAACGTTTCCAAGTGCAATTCCTCCTTGATGACCTATTGCAGCCTGTACACTGACTAGTGCTTCCGGAACACTCGTTCCCAATGCAACGACGGTCAGGCCGACGATTAACGGGCTTAACCCTAAATGCAAGGCCAATGTAACTGCTCCCTGTACTAACCAATCTGCACCAAAATAAAGCAGAACCAGTCCACCTGTGATATAGAGTGCAATCATTAGTAATTCAGGCATAACTTATCTCAAGCAAGTGGTCACGATTGTAATTTATAGGGTATTTCAGGAATGATCGGCTTCCAGCCGTTTTCCCATACTGACTACATGATCGTTGGTAAAACCAAGTTTTTGGTAGAAGGATGCTATCTTATTGTTTCCCGTACGAATCTGCAAATTGATTTTGGGACAACCCATTTCCCGCAGTCCGGTTTCCACAGAATTCATGATTTCCTGTCCGTACCCCTTTCCCTGAAAATCCGGATGGACCGCCAAATAATTTATCCACCCGCGGTGGCCCTCATAACCTCCCATCACGGTGGCAATTAAACTACTATCCAAAATACCGACCAAAAATAGTTCAGGCTGAACCTGAAGCTTTCTGGCAATGTCTTTATGAGGATTATTCCATGGAACTGTTAATTCGCACATTTTCCATAGTGCAACTAAAGCATCCTCATCTTCTGTTTGAAATGGGCGGATTAAGAGAGAACTTTCGGTCACTAGTCGTTGCGGATAAAGGTTGCGTTTCTGGAGGATAGCAGATAAACGGGATACTTGATGCTTTCTAAAACATAGGCTGAAATTCCCTGGTCTGAAGTCCACCAGTTACTTTCAGTAAAAATTTCATTCTGTGCCGCAGACATTTCCAGGCGTATCTCTGTTCCTTCGAAAACAGTTTGAAATGCATGGTATGCACGACGTGTGTGAAAAGCATCAGTCACTAAAATCAGGTGGTTAAATCCCTCAATTTTGCTTAATTGTAGTAGATCGTATGCTTCATCAAATGTTGAAGTAGCACCTTTCTTTAGTGAAGGAACAGTTTTAATTTGAACGTTCATCTTTAATTCTTCAATCATGGCCTGCGCAATTTCTTCATTTGTTGAAAACAGATGAGCAAAACGAATATTTCTTTTCTTTTCATCGGTCAATAACAGGCGTGGGGCATAGCCTTGAGCAAAGAGTTTTAAGGCATGAGGTATTCGGGTGGCTTTCCCGCCGGAAAGTACGACAATTGCGTCGGCACCGGAAATTGCGTTATTTACAGTAAAAAACTCAGCGTATGATGTCAGGATTGACTTGTATTGTGAAATTGCGGTTGCAAGCAGTCCTATAGCAATAATAACGACGATCAGCCATTTTTTCATGTTTGTGAATCTCCACAGAAATAAAATCCATTTTCGGTCAAAATACCATCCATAGGTACATCATGCATTTCAGTGGGTACTGTT
Source organism: SAR324 cluster bacterium SAR324-CTD7B (assembly GCA_002082305.1). Classification (GTDB taxonomy): domain Bacteria; phylum SAR324; class SAR324; order SAR324; family NAC60-12; genus Arctic96AD-7. The sequence continues at coordinate 29,149 of LSNO01000085.1, read as the reverse complement.
TCAAGTATTTGAAAATCAAAGGCCAATGCTAAACGAAAAGCGAGACTTTGATCCAGAAAACGATCATAGTAGCCTTTGCCGTAGCCAAGCCTTCCGCCCTGACGGTCAAAGGCAACTCCCGGAACTATTACTAGATCGAAGCTTTCCGGAGTCAAAGCTGTTCTTTGTTCTGGCGAAGGTTCTAAAACGCCTAAAGCACCGGGGCGTAAATCCTCGAAAGAATTCAGTTGAGAATGGAAGAGTTCGAGCGTATCCGGTAGAACACATGGTACACCGATTTGTTTTCCGGACTTCCAAGCCAGTTCAATAATTTGGCTGGTTTCCGGTTCATCTGCTTTAGAGAGAAAAATGTGGATTATGCATGCTTCCTTGAAAACATCCCATGTCCGCAGGGAATTCAGCATCTGGAGCTCATACTGTTTTTTTTTTGATGCTGACAATCCCCTGCGTTGTTTCAGCAGTGTTTTTCGTATTTCAGTTTTGTTCAAAAGCGACACCCCGGACATGCTCAGTAACAGCGAACTGCATCACCTTTCAGGATGGTGCCTCGAAAATTTGAAGGAACTTTTCCCCAGGAAAAATCCTCCTGCACGCGAAATAAAGTCAATTGCCCTATTCTATCAAACTCAATGCTGGAAATAATATTTCCGTTTGATCCCTTTTTTTTCTTGAGAACCCTGCGGAATATTTTGCACTCTTGTTCGACCGAGACTCTGTTGAGCCTTCCCAAATTAATGCGTACATAAGCTCTATTTGCACGTGACTCGATGATAAATCCACCTAAAGGGAAACGACCACGAACAAGCCCCCCAAGTTCTTCCCAAAGATTATTTGACTCCGAAAAAACAAAAGTGAATTCGTGATTCATTTCGCTCCTTACAGGATCTTCAACCCGGTAAATCCTGAATCTGATATAGGTGCTCCAATCATTTGACGAAACCTTTTCTGGACTTGGTTGTACCCTCATTAAAACTATATAACGTACCCGCAGCCACTTGCCCAGTTCAATGGTTTGTTTTACCAGGTCGTCTTCAAAACTGCGTAATTTACTTTGCTTTAAAGAAGCACTTAGTTTTGCAAACTCACTCCGATTCAATGCACTCTTAACACGGACTTCGTCAATTATTTTGAGATCTCCATGCTCCTCCAGTACAGACTGCACAAAGCTCACACTCAGTGCCTTGTGGTAGCGGGAAAGATTCTCTGAAAATTGTGCCGGAACAAAAGCGATAAATGATTTTGATGTCAGGAGTTCTTCCGGAGTTGGAGGAATGGGAACATCCTCACCGTTATCTAAAGGGGCGTTCATGAGCATGATTGGCTTGGAACCACATCCACCGGTGAACAGCAAAAGTGCAAATCCAAGCCCAATTATCAAATATTTTCGACTGAAAATGTTGAACAGTCTTAACATCAAAATAACCTCTTAATAACGATATTGATCCGGCTTATAAGGACCTTCAATTGGGATATCCAAATATTTTGCTTGTTTCTCACTCAGACGGGTTAATTTCACTCCTAATTTGTCTAAATGGAATCGGGCGACTTTTTCATCAAGTAATTTTGGCAGTACATATACCTTATTCTCGTACTTGCTGCCATTTTCCCAAAGGTCAATTTGGGCCATCACTTGGTTTGTGAAACTATTTGACATAACGAAAGCAGGATGACCTGTTGCACAGCCTAAATTTACCAGACGTCCTTCTGCCAGTAAAATCATACGCTTCCCGTCCGGCCATACATATTGATCCACCTGAGGCTTGACGTTGATCTTTTTAAGTGAAGAATCATCGTTCAGTGAGGCAACATCGATTTCGATGTCAAAATGTCCTATATTACAGACAATTGCCTGATCTTTCATGGCATCCATGTGCTCACGGCAAATGATGTCAGCACAGCCTGTTGTGGTAACAAATATGTCTCCAACTGGTGCGGCATCTTCCATGGTGACAACCTGATAACCTTCCATTGAAGCTTGTAATGCACAAATCGGGTCAATTTCTGTCACTAGTACACGTGCACCTTGTCCACGTAACGATTGAGCAGAACCTTTGCCTACATCACCATAGCCGGCAACTACTGCAATTTTTCCCGCAATCATCACATCAGTAGCGCGCTTGATTCCGTCAATCAGTGATTCACGGCAACCGTATAAATTGTCAAATTTACTCTTGGTAACCGAGTCGTTCACATTGAATGCCGGAATTTTCAATAAGCCCTGCCTGTCCATTTGCTTTAACCGATGAACACCCGTTGTAGTTTCCTCAGAGACTCCATTGACTTCTTTCAGTAAATCAGGACGTTTTTCATGTACATAGCCGGTAAGATCACCTCCGTCATCCAGGAGTAAGTTTGGGCCTTGTCCTTCTGGCCATTCCAAAGTTTGTTCGAGACACCACCAATATTCTTCTTCGGTTTCACCTTTCCAGGCAAATACTGGAATGCCAGCCTCTGCCATTGCGGCTGCTGCTTCATCCTGAGTTGAAAAAATATTGCAGGATGACCATCGAACATCAGCACCCAAGTCAACCAGAGTTTCAATCAAAACTGCTGTTTCCACGGTCATGTGCAATGATCCCGTAATGCGGGCACCTGACAAAGGCCTCTTACCTTTGTACTCTTCCCGAAGCATCATCAGGCCAGGCATCTCGTGCTCCGCCATTGTGATACTCTTCCGTCCGAGTTCCGCCAAATTAATGTCTGCAACCTTGAAATCCTGATTTGCAGTTCCAATCCCTTTGACTCCTTCTTGCATGTCGTTATACTCCATTTTCATTTTATCTCCTGAATAATTGTTTAAAATTAATAATATTTAATCTCAAATCAAAGAAAGCACTTTTTAAGATTATTCTGAATTATATTTAATTCTGCACAGGAATGCAAGTTATATCATTATATGAACATGTGGTGATTTAATGTTTAAAGCAAATCTGAATTACAAATGTATTTTGTGAATCATAACTATTTATTTTTTATAAAAAATATTGTAAAAATCTCAGTTATCTGAAATTTCAGGTATTTTTTGATAAATAATATATTTAATCAAAGATTATATAAGATATTGATATAATTAAAAAAAAATAATTAAATATATATTTAATCAAAAAATGTTACATAAAATCAATTATTTTAAAAAAAATGCTTGCATAGCTTTGTGATTTGGCATATAACTAATCAGACAATATCCAATGCAGTAATGATTTTAGGCTGCAGATCATTAAATAAGCAAATATTTTGCACATGGATGTGTGAAATTATAATGATTTAGGAATGGAAACCATCTGGAACTTATTTACTTGGAATGGGTATCATGATTAATACTTTTAACAAAGTAACATTAAGAAACCAGCATAAATTTCCCAGGAAAATTAAACCTAGAAGAGATTTACTTGCATCAAATAGGAGCATAAAGCAAGACAGGCCGGAAAAAAAACTGAGTGAATCATGGCTTAAAATAACTCATTTTAGTTTGCTTGCCGTAATTATTTTTGCAATCACTTTTTACCTGACCTCTTTTCTTCCTCTCTCTTCCATAAGTTCTCCTTCTCTCCCCTTAAAAACACTTCACGAACTCAATTTATTAGCGTCAAAAGTCAGCAGTTTGATGCAGGAAGAAACTGTCAGAACTGACAAAATAGAGAAATTGCTGGCCAGAGAATATAAGGGAGTCACACGTTTGAGTTTTATCAGGTCAGAAAATTTTAAATTAAACGCTACTGTTACAGAAAAAAATCCTGAATTTTTCGGTCAAATTGGGAATAAAGTCTCATTCCAGATACCTGTAGGAAAAGATGGAACTCATGGAATACTTGTTATTTCTCAGGATATTTCTGCATTTGGGGGGATCTTCTTTTGGATACGTTCGTTAATTAGCGGAAGTGTCGTTTTGCTTATTGTTGCTTTACTGGTATTTAAACAAACCCGTCGAATAACAGATCAGGTTGATGTTCTTTGTCGTCATTTTGTTAAATATAGACGCGAAAACGAATCCGGAGATTTATATCCTGCCGAAACTTCTGATGGTCGAACATTGATTGGACAGCGTATAGCAGTTCTTGAAGAACTTTGGACACGTTTCCAGTCCATGCAGGAAGAGCTGGCTCAAAATGTGGAAGAACTGGAAGACTCAAAACAGAAATTAGAACAAACTGTGACTGATCTGCAGGTGGCTAAACAGAAGGAGCGTCGGTTGGTTGAGCTTGGTAACACTGTGGCAGAATTTGGACATGACATTCGTAATGCAAATGGTTCCATTTCAAGTTTTGCCAATTTGCTCTTAAAAATGCTTGACAAGGATCGAATAAAGGCGATAGAGGTGGTTCAGGCATTGACCTATATTCGCAGGATTAAAAACTCTTCAAACAACGTGACAGGTTTGACAACAGATATTCTGGATTTTGCTGCAGGCAGAATGGAGATTCGTCCGGAAATATATCAATTAGATGAATTTCAGGAACAAATTGAATCTCAACTTGGTTTTATAGATGAACTTCTTTTACATTATCGTGTTCCAGCAGGGCAGCCAGTCTTCCTTCTCAGGATTGACGGTCGTAAAATCATTCGTGTGATTGTGAATCTTGTAAAAAATGCGTGGGAAAAATTCCAGGATTTTCCGGAAACAAAAGATGATAAACCTGCTTTCATTGAGGTTCGTTTTATTCCACAAAATATGCGGGAACTAAAAATTCAAATTGTTGATAACGGCGGCCCAATTCCGGATTCGATTTTAACTAATCTTTTCCAATCGTATCAAACTGAAGGCAAGGAAATGGGAACTGGGCTTGGACTGTCAATATCCAAGCAACTTATTGAAGCTCATGGTGGAGGTATTCGAGGGTTCAATCTGCTGGACAATCGCGGGGTAGTGTTTGAGATTATTCTTCCTGACTGTGTTATTCCTGCACCATCACGTACGGTGCAGAAACAAAGTGATTCCATCTCCCTTAGTGCGTAATAATCCTGAATGCAGAATTATCCTATGTCAGGTACTGCAATCCACAGGATTCTCAATCCGGGTTAACCCACTTGACTGCTGCATCTGGCTGAATGCATGAATAGTTGAGGCTAGAAGTGGTATGCTGTTCCTCAAGAAGCATGAAGTCCAATTCGTACATGAACGACCGCACTGCCTGATCAACTGATTCTTCAAACTCTTTAGACTGAACTTTTTTCTGTAATTTTGTATCAATGTTTTGCATGTACATTTTGCAATCCTTCCAATCTTTGTCATAAAAAAGGCCGCACACTTTGTTCACCTACCTGATGCATCCGGTTTGCAAGCCAAACTTGTTGTCTCACATTCTACATCGGCAAAATCTAAAAAATCTTGAAGAAAAAACGGAAGAATTGTCAAATCTTTGACTTAACTTGATCTAAACAGATTATTCTTTAACTTTTATGAAAAGAGTTTTCAACCGGAATGTGATCAGTATCCCCATTTCTGTATTAAGCCTCTTCTGTGGCTTGAGTATAACGGTTGAGATTGTCATAATTATTTTCTGCTAATATCAGTTAACACTACAGACACGCGTTTTATCGTGTCATTCCGAACGAATGTGAAGGAACATATATGATATCAGTACATTATCAGATCTATCCCTTCGGTCGAGATGACACGGTGTAGTCATTAAAATCAGTAACTTACTAAAATTCGCGACTCACGAGTCAGTTAATCAGGGGCCTAGAATTACATTATGATGAAATGGTTATGCATTGGGGCGGCACTTCTCACCTGGCCGCTTATTCCTTTTGGAGCATTTGTACGTTTGAAGAATGCAGGGCTTTCCTGTCCGGACTGGCCGCTTTGCTACGGACAATTTATTCCACCTCCGGGCTTTGAGATTGCTTTGGAAACGGGACATAGGTTTGTTGCAACTTTGTTGGGAATTTTGATAATTACAATCACTGTTAAAACATTTCAGCAACCTGCATATCGCCGCCATAGAAAACTTGCCGTAATCAGTTTGATTTTAGTTTGTATCCAGGGAATTTTGGGGGCACTGACTGTAACAATGGTGCTCTGGCCGCCGGTTGTTACAATGCACCTGCTGGGCGGAAATATTTTGTTTGGAATTTTGGTATATTTTGCTAGAGTTACTTTTCTGGAGAATGTGGAATATCCTTCAGACAGTTCTTCTACTCATACTAAACCGGGAAAAGATAGAGAGTTAAAGAGACGCCACATAGTTTTGATGCTGGCTGTGCTTTTTATTATGATTATATCCGGAGGTTATAATAGCTCTACTTCATCAGGCTCTCACTGTGAAGCATTTCCGGGATGCCATGAAGGAAGTTCTTTATCTTTTGGAATGAGTGGTACTGACTTATCTGAGTGGACAGGAATCGAAGAGTACATTTTGCCTCCTGCACCATCAGATTATCAGGGACGTTTTCTTCCTGTATATGAAAACGAATGGATACACATGCTGCACCGCTTGACAGCCATTATTGGTGGAGTAGTATTAATGATAATGGCCTGGGCCGGGCTGAAGAACAGATATGGACATAGTGCAATAGGACTGAGTATTGTTGCGCTAATTTTGCTGGAAATATGCGTGGGGATTCTTAATGCAGTATTCCGTGTACCTGCGCCAATATCTGCCACGCATACTGCAATTGCAGCCACCCTGACAGGACTGTTGTTTTTTGCAGCTGCAGAAGGCAATCATAATTTGGTGAAAGCATGAAAACTTTAATTGGAAATCGGAGTGCAGTAACATTAATATTAATTGCTTCTGCAGTGATTTTATTATTTTTGTTCTGGCTGATCTACTTTCATGAAACTCCAGTAGAGGGCAGCTCTCTTGATCTTACAATTCTACCTGCACTCAATGCATTGCTGAACTTAATGAGCGCCACATGTCTTATTTTTGGGTTTAAAGCTATTAGAAGAGGCAACCGGGTGCGTCATAAAAAAATGATGCTTAGTGCATTATTTTTTTCTTTTTTATTTTTAGTCAGCTACCTCACCTATCATGCCTTTCATGGGGACACGTTATTTCAGGGTGAAGGCTGGGTTCGTCCGCTGTATTTCTTTATTTTGATTTCGCACATTATTCTTTCTGTGGTAGTTTTGCCGCTGGTTCTAACCACAGTTTTCTTTGCGGCAACGGGTAATTTCACCATGCATCCCAAAATTGCCCGGATTACACTGCCGCTCTGGATGTATATCTCAGTTACAGGTGTACTGGTTTACCTGATGCTGTACCATTTATGATGTAAGCGGGGGAAAATTAGGAGAAACGTTCTTATGAATTATGAACGTTATTAATGTCTCAAATCACATGGAGTTTTGTTGTGACTCCTTGTAGGCATATTGAAATGCCGGGCTGGGGGAAAGTTGATTTAAGGGAGTCCAGTTCTCGCTGATGATCTTTAGGCCATCTGCCTCTTTGACAAGAAAGAGGTGTTTTAAACCAACATCGTTGATTGAAGAAGATGTATATGTCTGTACAAAGCGAACGTGGTAAATATTCTTACTCATAAGAACTGAAAGATCATTTAAAAGAATACGGCGTCTTTTGTTTTGGTTACTGACACTTTTTTTGTGTGCCTGCCAACTGTTAAAATTCCATTTCTCTGTGAGAAAATTTGAGGAATAAAAAGACAGGTAATTATCTACATCATTTGATTCCCAGGCTCTCTTCCACGACTCAATAGTACCCATCAAGAATTGTTGCTCTTGAGCAATTACTGCACTGGGTGAAAAAGTTACCTTTTCTTCAATAATTACCGGAGTAGCTCCCAATTCAACAGAACGGGTTAATTCCAGAAAGTTATAATTACTTATAGAAATACAACCTCGGGTCGGTATAGGATCACCTTTTACTGTCCCGTGAATCCAGATGCCGTCCCCGTTTTTCCGTTCGATTACCTGATCAAAATAGTTTGGATAACTGACCTCAAAAGCACCGGTTCCGTACACATTGGCCCCATTGCCGTAGTACTGAGCCAATTCCCATCCAGCCCAAGCCTGATTAAGCCAATATATGCCAATGGGAGTTTTGAGATCTCCTTCACGGAACTTGTCTCCATTTACTTTGCCGGTTGTACAGGGGAAAACACGGTGCATTTTCCAGGATTCCTGAAACTTATAGACCATCAAGCGACATGCAGATTTGTCTATAACTAAAACGGTTGACCCAGGATAATCACTAAAAATCAGACCATCCGGTCTCAGTTCATTTGCATGAACAAAGACTGAACACCACAGGAAAACCACCCAAAAAAAGAAAGTTTTTTTCACGTGAAGAATAAATTATTGTGCTGCAAGAATTTGATTAATAATCAGGTTTTTCTATGTTTACTATACAGCCAATAACCAATTGTGAAGAGCATTACAACAGGAAGCAAAGTCAGGAAAATAGTCGTAAAGTAAAATGCTTCCAATGTTTCTTCACTGGAAGAGAAACAGACTGCACAGGCATTTGCTATTTCCGGTGCAAAGAGGAGGCCTAACAGGAATGGGAAAAGGAGAAAATGTTGCAGATGCATTTTCAAATTATTCTTCTAGAGGTGTGTACTCAAACTTGCTGTTAGCATCAGGTCAGATAAACCAGCACATACAAAACAGGCCAGACACAAACGACAAAATACCACAGGAGTTGTAAAGGAAGTAGTCCTTCTGCAGTTATAGGATTATTAGAAGCCCCCAATCGGTTCCAGGCATGGATGAGCACAGCCAAAACTCCGACCACGTGAAATCCGTGTGCGCCTATTATTAAATAGAACAAACCACCGTACACACTGGACGAGACTGTCATCCCGAAATTAAGCAATTGCACCCACTCATAACCTTGAGCCACCAAAAAGAAAGTGCCTAATAAAAGGGATATTCCCAGCAATCTGCGTCCTTCCTGAAATTTTTGTTTTTGCAGCAGGTTGCGTGAAAATCCCATCGTTAACCCACTCAACAAAAGAACTAAAGTATTGAATGCAGTGGTTTCAACCGGTAATCTGGGCTGTCCCCATGGAGGCCACTCTTCAATGCCGGAACGTATCACCATGTATGCACTGATGAGACCTGCAAAAAACATGGCTTCGGTAACCATAAAAATAAGCATTCCAATCACACCACTTGACACAGGCGGCTTAGCCCGCTTTGGACGATTGGTCAAAGAAACTTCTGAGGCGGCAAATAAAACAGACTGGCTGGAGGGGTTTGTCACAAGCGCTGCTCTACACAAGATTTGTCTGCAATGCAGTCTATCCACTGATCTCCATCTGTCATCATGATATCCGGTGCAACACCAAAAAAGAAAACACCTAGCAGGCAGAGGGCCAGAATCAGTAAAAACGAAATGATTTGTTTTTCAAACTTCAGATGCATAAAATTAGCTGCAACAAGGAATGCCTTAATGACTGCAATTCCAAAGGCGGTTATGATTGTCAGCGCAGGAATTTCCAACATTGGCCCTGCCACGCTGATCAGCAGTAAAACAACAAGCCAAAACCATATTTTAACATAGTTGGGATGTGCGTAAGCTTCACTCATAGTTTGATCTGTAAAGATGTGTTAATAATATTAGAAATTTGCAATATACAAGAGAGGAAACAAGAAGATCCAGATAAGATCTACAAAGTGCCAGTAAATTCCTATCAGTTCCACACGCTGATAATTGTACCCTTTGCGGATATCAAATGAAATGAGTGCCATGATAACCATTCCGCCAATAACATGCAGGGCATGTAATCCGGTCATAGTATAATAAAATGACCAGAATAAATTTTCCGTAATTGTATGACCATGCAGAATTTTGCCGGTGTATTCATAAGTTTTAATCCCTAAAAATACCAGACCTGCACCAATTGTGTACCAGATGTAGGTGAATGATTTATTTTGATCTCCTTTTTCGATTGCAGCATGTGCCAGTACTATACTCAAACTGGAAGTAAGAAGTACAAATGTATTTACAGCTCCTGCAGTCACACTCGTCAGGGAAGCATCTTCAAACCCGGGAGTTCCATTTAGTTTAAAGAGGATAAAGCAGGCAATTAATCCACCAAAAATAAAAATTTCTGAAGCCAGCAACCACCATGTTCCTAAGCGCCCGGTTGGCACGCCTGTAGCACTGCGGTGTGTTGCAATAGGACCATGCATCGACATTTTATATATCTTTTTTGTAGTTAATAATTAAACGTAAGAAGTTAGATCTTCCGTTTTAATGAAATAAATCAGTTCTATTCCGGTGCTACATTTTGCGGCCAGAAATCCTCTTCCCGCCCTGGTGTACTATATTCATATGCTCCCCTATATACAGTAGGAAGTTTTTTGAAATTGCCGTGCGGTGGCGGGGAAGAAGTAGACCATTCCAGGGTGTTTGCTCTCCAAGGATTGTCTGGTGCCTTTTCACCTTTGAACATGCTGACGAAAAAGTTGTAAACGAAAACCAGCTGAAATAACAGCATGACTACCAAACTGACTGTTGCAAAAATCCGAATATTCTGTAATTCCTGTGTCGCTAAGTCTGGAAAATGCTGGTAATTGTATATGCGCCGGTGCTGGCCTGCCAATCCAAGGAAGAATAGAGGCAGGAAAATACAGTTGAAAGGAATAAATGTACCCCAGAAATGAATTTTCCCCAGAGTTTCATTCATCATGCGTCCAAACATTTTCGGAAACCAAAAGGTTAATGCCGCAAACATTCCAATAATAGTGATAGGGAAGAAAGTATAATGGAAGTGGGCCAGTACAAAATATGAATCATGGAAATATACATCCAGGGCACTTGCTCCCAAATAAATTCCGGTTACACCGCCAATCAGGAAGGCCGCCAAAAAACTCAAGGCCCAGAGCATAGGAGTTTTCAATTCAATCGAACCACCATAGAGGGTGGCAATATAGCTGAACATCATTTCCGCAAGCGGAATTGAAATCAAGACGGTTGTCACGACGAAAATATTAGCCATTCGTGGATCAATGCCTGCTATAAACTGGTGATGCGCCCAAACGACAAAGGATAGACCACCGGTCGCGAATGCCGTGTACAATACTGTTTTATATCCGAACAACTTTTTTCTGGAGAAAACTGTGATAATATCCGCCACTATACCCAAGGTCGGCAGCAGTACAACATATACTTCAGGATGCCCGAAAAACCAGAAAAGATGTTCCCAAAGGAGTGGGTCTCCGCCTCCTGAAGGCAGGAAAAAAGTTGTACCAATTCTCTGATCCATAAAAAGCATTACCGCTCCTGCGATAAGAGGCCCAACTGACGCCATGAACAAAATAACTGCTATTACTATGAACCAGACTGCAATTGGAATGTCCATCATTTTCATTCCCGGAGCACGAGCGTTCATCGCAGTAGTGACAAAATTGATGCCTCCTAATAAAAAGGAAATAAACTCCAAAGCCACGGCAAGCACCCACAAAGAAGAACCCCAGTCTGTGAGATTGTATTCGGCGACAGACGAAAGCGGGGGATAGGCAGTCCATGCACCACCGAATCCCCCCCCTTTTACGAAGAAAGAGAGAATCAAAACAAGAGCGCTGACCAGGAAAATTTGATATGACAAACGGTTTATACGTGGGAAAACCATATCATCACAACCTATCATCAGTGGAATTAGATAGTTACCGAAGCCTGCAATAAGTACTGGCATTGCCACCCAGAAAATCATGATGGTTCCGTGATTTGTAACCAGCATGTTATATTCACCGGGTCCGACAAGTCCATATCCTGGAACCAGTTCTCCTGGAAAAGCAAGCTGCATCCGGAAAGCATAGGCAAAATATCCACCTATAATAGCCATGATCATACCGGTAAAGATGTACTGCATGGCAATGATCTTATGATCTAAAGGCAGAATATATTTGTGTAAAAAATTCAGATCTTCATGATGTTCCGCATGGATGCCTGTTTCGACTGCGGCAGCTGCTTGGCTCATTGTGTCCTTTACTAAAATAAACTAAAATATACTTGCTAACAGCACAGCGAAGGAATTATGACCTTCAGTATGCGAGGTATTAGATGGTAAGGGCGTTTTTGTTCCCATTCGTTTCTGATAGTGACTTTCATATGTACCGTTCTTTATCTGTACAATGGTTTCGTCGTAGCTTTCCTTCGTATGTACTGTGATTGCACCACCCATAATTCCATGGCCATATCCACACATTTCAGCGCATTGTATATCAAAAGAACCGGTATTTGTCGGCTTAAACCAGCCTTTGATTGTTCTTCCAGGCAATGCATCCTGTCTCAAACGAAAAACCGGAACTGAAAAATTATGAATCACGTCCCGTGCCTGTAATTCAAAGTGATATGTTTCATCCACTTTTACATGCAGATCATTAACTGTAGTAATATCATCAGCAGTATCCAAGACCCCATCCGGGCCTGCATCAACAAAGGACCAGCTCCATTGCTGCCCGATGACCCTGATAAGGTTGTCTTTAGGAGGAAGAGTCTGTTTTATGTTTACCCAAACTATGATATTAGCGGCAATTATGACCACATCCATAGCTATCACTGCATAGTGAGGATAATGCGTCCATTTTGTTTCACTGTGCTTCTCGCCGGTTATGTACTCGGCCTTTACACCGTCTTTCCTGCGAAATTTGAGTGTGAAATAAACAAGTGCGCCAAATACAAGAATAAACCAAAATCCAATGATCAAAGTAATCACAAGAAAGAGGTTGTCTATATCCCCTGAAAATGAGGACGCGCTGAGTATAAAATATTCAATCATCTAAGTTTTCTCTAAAACATCGTTAACCGCTTTTCAGCAAAAAAACTCATAGAATTAGTTCAGCAATTTTAAAGGTTATCAGGAATTAAACGCAAAAATGTAGGCAGCCAGCATAAACAATACACATCCACTGAAAATCAAATAAAATACCCTTGGTGCCCATGCATCCGAATCATTTTTCTCCATAAATCCTCCTTAACAAATTAATAAATAATCCTATCCAGAATAATAATACTGCTCAAGACCGGCAAGTAAATAATGGACGCAAGAAAAACTTTACGTGCATTCTCATTACTGCTTTTCCGAAAAAATAAAGAAATTACTGCTAAAAATCCCAGCCCCAGTATAACTGCACTTACCAGATAAACAAGACTTAACTGGCCGATAATAAAAATAGCAATGCTGGAAATAAAAAGCAAACCGCCGTAGAACAGCATTTGAACACTGGTTTTTTTACCTGTTGGATCCTCAAGTGAAAGCATTTTGAAACCGCCTCTGCGGTAGTCATCACGATACATCCAGGCAATTGCAAAAAAATGTGGAAGCTGCCAAAAATAAAGCAGGGCAAAAATTGGCAGGACTTCCCAGTCCAACGTACCTCTAGCCGCCGTCCAGCCCATCACCGGAGGTAATGCGCCAGTTATTCCTCCAAACCAGGTGTTACTGACTGATTTCTGTTTTAGAGGTGTATAGATCAGAATGTAAGAAAAGAGGGTCAGCAATCCAAGAGCAGCAGTAAGTATGTTTAGACTAAGCCATAATGTAGTGAAACCCGCGACCGAAATAATAATGCCAAAAGCCAAAGCTTCATTCCCACTTAGTTTTCCCGTCGGTAAAGGACGATTCTTTGTCCTTCTCATCTTCGAGTCAGGAATTTGTTCCTGCCATTGATTAAGTGTATTTGCACCTGCGCCAATCATAGCAGTACCTAACAGAAGATATAGCAGCGGCAAGACACCAGCTGAACTGTCCACTGGAAGAATATAACCCAGTACTGTGCTGAACAGTACGCTGGACAGTAACCTCGGTTTTGTTAAGGTAATATAATCTCTGATCTTACTGAAATTGAGAGATGGATAAACGTTGGCTACAATAGTTTTTTCATTCATTTTTTTGCAGAATCATTCGTTTAATGGCTGTGATAATACTTAAAAAACTAACACATCAATTAATTGTTGACAAGTAAAAATAAAAAAACTCGGAAAGTATTTTAGACTGATTTGGAGTTTAAAACATGAAAAAGACTTGACGAGCCTTGTATCAACTTATATAATTTTCAGTCTTTAAGAAACAAATTCCATTACAGCAAAGCTCAGGAAGATGAATGTCGTCCTGCAGGGTTAGCTTCCACATTCGATAGTTGCAAGGAGAAAAAAAATGAAAGTTCGCAGCGGGTTGATTCAAATGGCCCTCAAAGGGGATACATCCATGGCTCCAGGAGAAATTACCAAAATAATGATTGAAGCACATATCCCTTATATTGAGGAGGCAGGAGAAAAAGGGGTTCAGGTGCTCTGCATGCAGGAGGTCTTTACACAACCATATTTTTGTCCCAGCCAGGATACAAAATGGTATGCAGCTGTTGAAAAAATACCAGAAGGACCAACTACGAAACTTATGCAGGAATATGCAAAAAAGTACAACATGGTGATTGTCGTTCCCATCTATGAAGAGGAAATGACAGGTGTGTATTATAACACTGCAGCAGTAATAGATGCAGACGGCAAATATCTTGGTAAGTACCGCAAATCACATATTCCACAGGTTGCAGGTTTTTATGAGAAATTTTTCTTCAAACCTGGAAATTTAGGCTATCCTGTTTTTGAAACTGCTTACTGTAAACTTGGAGTGTATATTTGTTACGACAGGCATTTCCCGGAAGGTTGGCGGGCTCTGGCTTTGAACGGTGCAGAGTATATTGTTAATCCTTCCGCCACGGTTGCAGGACTATCTCAATATTTATGGGAACTGGAACAACCGGCCTCAGCTGCAGCTAATGGCTGCTACATTGGTGCTATCAATCGAATTGGTACCGAAGAACCCTGGAATATTGGTACGTTTTATGGCTCAAGCTACATAGTAAATCCACGAGGTAAAATTGAAGCACAGTTGGATGATAAGACTGATGGTTTGCTGATTCATGACATGGATATGGATGCAGTCAGAGAAATACGCAACCTCTGGCAATTCTTCCGTGACCGTCGTCCGGAGCTTTATGGAGATTTAACTGTACTGCAATAATTGTTTCAACTGGTGGTGTTATTTGTTCAAAGATTACCGCCGAAAACGCTGAAAAAAACCATGACCACTATCGACGTTCAGGCCGGACGCTTATCGCAGGAACAGCTTTCCGAAAATTTTTCCGATTCTCATCCACCTTTGAATTCGGGGAATGCGATTGTTGAGGCAAACCGCTGTTATTTTTGTTATGACGCACCATGTATTGATGCGTGTCCCACCGCTATCGACATACCAAATTTTATCCGCAAAATTTCTACCGGCAACCTTAAAGGATCTGCAAAAGACATTCTTTCACAAAACATTATGGGCGGAATGTGTGCCCGTGTTTGTCCGACAGAAATTCTGTGTCAAGGGGCATGTGTCCGGGAAGCACAGGAGCACCAACCGGTACGGATAGGAGAATTGCAGCGCTATGCTACAGATTGGTTTTTTGAGAGTGGTGAAACATTTTTTGAAAGAGGTGAACCGACCGGTAAAAGAATCGCGGTTGTCGGCGGCGGTCCGGCAGGACTTTCCTGTGCACATCAACTAGCAGTCTCAGGGCATGAGGTTGTGGTCTTTGAGGCCCGCGAAAAATTAAGCGGCCTAAATGAATACGGAATTGCGGCCTATAAAACTGTCAACGACTTTGCGCAGCGTGAAGTTGATTTTATTTTGCAAATCGGAGGTATTGAAACCAGAACTAATCAAAAGTTAGGTCAAGAAGTAATTCTCGATGATCTTAGAAAAGAATACGATGCGGTTTTTCTGAGTGTCGGTTTGGGAGATGTAAATTCACTTGGATTGGAAGGTGAAGAACCCAAAGGTGTATACGATGCAGTGGAAACTATTTCAGAGTTGCGACAATCTGAAAGCCTGAAAGAACTGTCCGTTGGAAGGCGTATTGTTGTTATAGGTGGCGGAAATACGGCTATTGACATTGCGGTTCAGTCAAAAAAACTTGGTGCTGAAGATGTCACCTTGACCTATCGGCGCGGTCCAGAACAAATGAGTGCCACCTGGAAAGAACAGGAATTCGCGCAAACCAACGGAGTCCGTGTAAAACATTGGGTTGCTCCAAAATGTTTGCGGTCAGAAAATGGACATGTTACCGGGATTGAGTTTGAGTGCACGGAACTGAATCCGGAAGGGAAACTAAGAGGAACAGGAGAGTTACGTTATATGGAAGCTGATGTTGTTTTTAAGGCTATCGGTCAGTTATTGGAAGACTCTGTTTTTTCTGGTTCGGAAATGCCTGCAATTGAAGGTGGAAAAATAACCGTCAACCTGGAATTTGAAACGTCTCTACCAGGCGTCTGGGCCGGAGGAGATTGTGTGGATTCCGGAGAGGATTTAACTGTACAATCCGTTGAAGACGGCAAGCAGGCCGCACTCTCTATTCATAGAAGATTAAAATAATCAATCTGAAATCAATAATCAAAAAACAATCATGGCTGATTTAAGTTGCAATGTTGCCGGTATCACGGCCCCAAATCCATTTTGGGTAGCCTCCGCTCCACCCGCAGACAAATTGTACAATGTTGAACGTGCTTTTCGTGCGGGATGGGGCGGAGTGGTTTGGAAAACTTTGGGAATTGATCCTCCCATCGTTAATGTCAGTTCACGTTATGGTGCAGTGCACTATAATGGTCAACGCATGATGGGATTTAACAACGTTGAATTGATTACTGACCGTCCGCTTGAAGACAATCTTAAGGACATCAAGCAAGTCAAAAAAGACTGGCCTGATCGAGCGGTTGTTGTTTCACTGATGGTACCATGCACTGAAAAAGACTGGCAGTTCATCATTAATAAAATAGAGGACACCGGATGTGACGGAGTGGAACTGAATTTTGGATGCCCACACGGAATGTCTGAACGGGGAATGGGTTCTGCTGTCGGCCAGGTTCCGGAGTACATTGAAATGGTCACCCGCTGGGTTAAGGAGTGTACAGACTTACCGTGCCTGGTCAAGCTGACACCGAATGTGGCGGATATCTGCCATGCGGCAAACGCGGCAAAAGCCGGAGGAGGTGATGGAGTAGCTTTAATCAACACTGTCAATTCTATTGTTTCCGTTGATCTGGATTTGATGGCTCCCGAACCGACTATTGACGGAAAAGGCTCTCACGGCGGATATTGCGGACCGGCAGTCAAACCGATAGCTTTGCACATGGTGACAGAAATTGCCAAAGCTCCGGAAACGAAAAATTTACCAATCTCAGCCATCGGAGGAATATCAAACTGGCGTGATGCCGCCGAATTTATCGCAATGGGAGCTGCCGGTGTGCAGGTTTGTACTGCAGTCATGCACTATGGTTTTAAAATAGTGGATGACATGATTGACGGACTGAATAACTGGATGGACGAAAAGGGCTATGCGACGTTGGAGGATTTCAGGGGCATTGCTGTTCCAAATGTGACTGAGTGGCAATTTCTGAACCTGAAATACGACATCAAAGCCCGCATTGACGAATCGACTTGCATCCATTGTGGATTATGTCATATTTCATGTGAGGATGCTGCGCACCAGGCCATTCGTATAATAAAAGCAAATGGTGATCGACGATTTGAGGTCATTGACGAAGAATGTGTTGGTTGCAATCTCTGTATGTTTGCCTGTCCTGTACCGGACTGCATCACCATGGAACGAGTTGATTCAGGAACTGAATATCAGAACTGGACAACCCATCCGAATAATCCGATGAGGGTGGAAGAGAATTAAATCTGTAGAATATGAAAAACTAAATATAAGGAGAAAATATGTCAGTAATAATTAAAGGCGGAACAGTTGTCAACGCGGATCAATCATTCCGTGCGGATGTTTATTGTGATGACGGTATTATTCAGGCGGTAGGTCCGGATATGGATGCTCCTTTGGGAGTGGATGTTGTGGATGCCGGAGGATGCTATGTCATGCCCGGCGGCATTGACCCGCATACCCACATGCAACTCCCGTTCATGGGAACAGTTGCTTCAGAAGACTTCTTTTCAGGAACAACAGCAGGCGCGGTTGGCGGAACCACAATGATTATTGATTTTGTGATTCCGGGACCACAGGAAGATGTTTTGGAAACATATCACAAGTGGCGCGGATGGGCTGAAAAATCCGCTACCGATTACAGTTTTCATGTGGCAATCACATGGTGGGACGATTCAGTGCCCGATGCAATGGGAACACTGTGCCGTGACTATGGAGTCAATAGTTTCAAACACTTTATGGCCTACAAAGGCGCAATCATGGCAGATGATGAAATACTGGTAAACAGTTTTACCCGTGCACGAGAACTGGGCGCACTTTGTACTGTCCACGCGGAAAGTGGTGAGTTGGTAGATCATTTCCAGACGAAGATTTTTGAGAGCGGTATCACCGGGCCGGAAGGACATCCGCAGTCAAGGCCGCCGCAAGTAGAAGGAGAGGCGGCAAATCGTGCAATTCGTTTTGCGCAAATGATCGATGTGCCTTTGTATGTGGTTCATAACTCATGCGCTCATTCACTCAACGAAATTGCCCGTGCCCGGCGTGAAGGTCAGCGTGTATTTGGAGAAGTATTGGCTGGACATCTGCTGGTTGATGACAGTGTTTACCGTAATCCTGATTTTGAATTTGCCGCAGCCCACGTGATGAGTCCTCCATTCCGACCAAAAGCCAATAAAGAAGCTCTTTGGCGCGGTTTGCAGTCCGGAGATTTGCAGACAACTGCTACCGATCATTGCTGTTTTTGTGCGGACCAGAAAGCAATGGGAAAAGATGACTTCCGGAAAATTCCAAATGGAACCGGAGGTATTGAAGATCGAATGCATGTGCTCTGGACACATGGTGTCAATACCGGACGTTTAACAATGAGTGAATTTGTTGCAGTAACTTCCACAAACTCTGCAAAAATATTCAACATATATCCGCGAAAAGGAATGATTGCAGCAGGTAGTGATGCGGATTTGGCAATATTTGATCCTCAGGCCACACACACAATTTCCGTAAAAACGCATCATCAAAATGTGGATTTCAATATTTTTGAGGGAATGGAATTGACAGGGATCAACGTGGCAACTGTCAGTCAGGGAAAAGTGGTTTACAAAGACGGTGATGTCCGCACGGAAAGTGGTGTAGGCCGTTATGTGGATCGTCCATGTTTTGCCCCATATTATGCTGCAGTTGAAAAACGGAGCTCTGCTACTGCTCCAACTTCCGTGGATCGTTCATCGTAATGAAAGAAAGTGTCCGGGTTGTAGAGGCTCGTAAAGTTGACTTGGTTTTCCAGACTTCAGACGGCCCGGTCCACGCTCTTTCTGAAATTGATTTGGAAATTAATAAAGGCGATTTTATTTCACTGATTGGGCCTTCCGGTTGTGGAAAAACGACGCTGTTACGTTTGATTGCAGACCTGGAAAAACCTACCGGAGGCGACATCCAGGTGAATGAGATGACTCCGGAAGAGGCCCGCTTGCAGCGTGCATACGGTTATGTTTTTCAGGCACCTGCTCTTTACCCATGGCGCACTGTTGAAGGCAACCTTAAACTGCCTTTGGAAATAATGGGCATCGACAAAACGGAACAGGCCCGACGTTCCAAAGAAGTTTTGGAAATGGTCGATCTTTCCGGTTTTGAAAAAAAGTTCCCCTGGCAACTTTCCGGAGGCATGCAGCAACGCGTTTCTATCGCCCGTGCCCTTACATTTAATCCTGATTTGATGTTGATGGACGAACCGTTCGGTGCTCTCGATGAAATTGTCCGTGACCAATTAAACGAACATTTTCACCGACTTTGGGAAGAAACCCACAAAACTGTAGTCTTTGTTACTCACTCAATTCCTGAAGCAGCATACCTTTCAACAAAAATTGTGGTTATGTCACCGCGTCCCGGAAAAATCATCGACATAATCGAAAGCACCCTTCCAGAAAAACGAACTTTAGATATGCGGGACACTCCGGAATTCCTTGCACTGTCGCACCGCATCCGGGAAGGTTTGCGGGCAGGTCATAGTTATGATTGACCAGATGTTATGAATTGGCTTCGTACCTCATCTTTTTTTTCGATTGCAGCCGTGCTTGCCTTCACCACTGTCATTTGGTATGGAGCAGCAGTTTATCTCAATTCAGATGTTTTGATAGATAAATATGATCGAAAAAAAATTGAGTGGAATTTTTCCAAACTTGTTGAAGATTCCTGGGCGATGAAACGTCCGGTTATGCCGGCACCGCACCAGATTATGCTCGACATGAAGAAGTCGATTTTTGGTTACAAAATAAGTTCCAAGCGCAGCCTGGTTTATCATGGATGGGTGACAATTTCGTCAACCCTGGTTGGTTTTGCAATGGGTGCAGTTTTAGGTATTTTGCTGGCAGTAGGAATTGTGCACGTATCAACACTCAACAAAAGTGTTTTACCCTGGATAATTGCCTCACAGACAATACCGATTTTGGCAATTGCACCGATGGTTATAGTTGTCTTGGGAGCCATTGGTGTAACAGGTCTTTTACCTAAAGCAATCATTTCTGCATACCTCTGTTTTTTCCCAATTGCAATCGGTATGGTCAAGGGTCTGCGCTCACCGGATCCAATGCATCTGGATTTGATGAAAACTTACAATGCATCTAAATCTCAAACATTTTATAAATTACGCTGGCCCACCTCGACTCCTTTTCTGTTTGCAAGTTTCAAGGTTTCTATAGCCATCAGTTTGGTAGGAGCGATAGTGGGAGAATTACCGGCTGGAGCAAGGGCCGGTTTAGGTGCCCGTTTATTGACAGGTTCATATTATGGACAGACAGTACAAATTTGGAGTGCACTGTTTGTCGCCTCGATTATTGCTGGATCATTTGTTTATCTGATGACAGTCATGGAAAACAGGGTTCAAAAAAGAATGGGTGTACAGGCATGAAAATTTCCGGAATTTTCTACTGGTTATTTATAATCTGTTTTCCAATCCAGTTTCTGTTTTCCAGGGACTGGATGTCGTTTGGAGTTAACACTTTTCTGTTTGCCCTGATGCCACTGATCGGAGCTGCAGCAGCTCTTTTTCGCAAAGGGGTAACCGTGCTGATGCCGGGTAAAATTGTGATAACTCTCGTGGTTGCATCCGGATGTATGGCAACCTTAAACAGTGTACATTCTGCAGAATCGGGTACAACTTCCTGGGGCATTTGGCTGTATGTTGTGACGCTGGCGGGTCTGATGTGGGAGGTAATGGGATTCTGGTCGAGGGTGGAAACCCAACTCAATAAAAAAACTGGAATTGTCATCAATTTACTTGTTCCATTATTATTTGGAGGGATGCTGCTTTATTTGTGGGAAATGTTGACGATAGGTTTCGAGGTACCACAGGTTTTGCTGCCGGCACCGTCCTTGATCGGAGTTGCTTTTGCAAACTCACTGGAAATGCTCTGGGCTGATTTTCAGCAAACATTTTTGAAAGCAGTGCTAGCCGGTTTTTTCATGGGTTGTGTCTCCGGAATTGTGGTTGCCGTTTTGGTTGATAAAGTTCCTTTTTTACAGCGGGGCCTGCTTCCACTGGGGAATCTGGCGAGTGCTCTGCCCATCGTTGGGGTAGCTCCAATCATGGTTATGTGGTTTGGGTTTGACTGGCAGTCCAAGGCAGCGGTTGTGGTTATGATGACCTTTTTCCCGATGCTGGTGAATACTCTTACAGGATTAAAGTCCACGGATCGAATGGAGCTTGACTTAATGCACTCTTATGCAGCAGACTACTGGCAGATGCTTCTTAAGGTACGTCTTCCGAACGCACTGCCTTTTATTTTTAACGCATTGAAGATCAACTCTACTTTGGCGCTTATTGGTGCCATAGTGGCGGAGTTCTTCGGTACACCGATTGTCGGAATGGGGTTTCGTATTTCCACCGAAATTGGTCGAATGAATGTTGACGTCGTATGGGCATCCATTGCGGTGGCAGCATTGTCCGGGTCGTTGTTCTATGCCTTGCTGGCTTTTTTGGAACGGCAGTTTACAGGATGGCACCCATCTTTCAGGGTCAGCTAACTTGCTTGTTGCAAACAAAAAGCTGACTTAATTTTAATCTCGAATGGAGAGAATTATGAGTATAATAAAAAAAGTAGTGATGGTGTTGCTGACAGTTGGGTTTGCATTTTCCACACAAGCAGCAGATAAAGTTACCATTCAGTTGAAGTGGGTCACACAGGCTCAGTTTGGAGGTTACTTTGTAGCCCAGGACAAGGGCTACTATCAAGCCGAAGGGCTGGATGTGACCATCAAGCCGGGTGGACCGGATATTGCGCCGCCTCAGGTTATAGCAGGAGGAGGAGCCGATGTAATCATCGATTGGATGCCTGCTGCCTTGGCATCACGTGAAAAAGGTGTGGCTCTGGTGAACATTGCCCAAATTTTCAAAAAGTCAGGAATGATGCTCACTTGCCGCAAAGACAGCGGGATCAAATCACCGGCTGATTTTCGTGGGAAAACGCTGGGAGTCTGGTTCTATGGAAACGAATATCCTTTCCTGAGCTGGATGAGCAAATTGGGTATTCCAACCACCGGCGGTTCAAACGGAGTGACTGTTTTGAAGCAGGGCTTTAACGTAGATCCAATTCTGCAGAAGCAGGCAGAATGTGTTTCAACCATGACTTACAACGAATACTGGCAAATTGTTGATGCAGGCCTCAGTCCATCAGAATTAGTGGTCTACAAATATGAAGATCAAGGTGTTTCTACCTTGGAAGACGGTTTGTATGTAATGGAAAAAAATCTGAGAAAAAAGGCTTTTGTCAGTAAAATGGCCCGCTTCCTCAAAGCTTCAATCAAAGGTTGGAAGTATGCAGCAGATCATCCTGATGAAGCAGCAGATATTGTCCTGGAAAATGACGATACCGGTGCACAGACAGAAAAACATCAGCGTCGGATGATGCGTGAAATAAACAAGTTGGTTGGCAATCAGCCCCAGGGCATTGGTTACCTGATTCCAGCGGATTACAGGCGCACAGTCGATGTTCTGATGTCATCTGATTCCGATCCTGTGATCTCCAAAAAGCCTAAAGGCGCATGGACTCACTCTATCTGGAATGCTATGTAATTCCATTTCAATTTCTAGTTCGGAAGCAACGCAGTCTTGTGTTGCTTCCGGACTCTTTCCCAGCACTTGCTTAAGTTACAATACTCTCCCTTTAATATCAACTAAGTATCTTCTAACTCTATTTCTCTTCCATGTTCTCTGACAGCACCTTTTAACATTCTTATAGTATCCTTTCGTTGATGCTCTGGAAGTTCTGCTATCATCTCTTTACACTTTTCTGCATTTCCATTTAATGCATACCTCTGTAACACCTGCAGGGTTTCGTGCTGTTGCAAGTGTTCAGGGTGTTTCACTTGTCCATCTGGATACGGAATGAGGATATGTCCTAACTCTTTATCTGCTTGTCTCTTCTCTGTAGCATTCTCAAAGTTGTATTTGTGCATATCATACCTTTCATATTTTAGTGATTATTCAGTCAATGACTGAAGAATTGATTATTATTATTCGTTCTTCTTTTTTTGATGTTTTTTACCTATCTGAGAAATGGTGTCACCCTCAAATGAACCGTTAAGCATCTGAGCACTATTATAGATACCATTTCCACCACCTTCGTTTTCCCAATCTTCTTCGTTTTGAAGAATATCGGTATTTATTTCTTCATCCCATTCATCGCCGATAATATCAATACCGTGATCTATCGTTGGGAGTTTTCGTTTTTTTGATATATCGTCTTTTATCATATTATTATACCAATTACTATTAAACTGAATGCTATTATGAGAGCTATTCGTGTTTCGAAATCGCCCTCAGGCTTCAGGAAATTCATCTCTGGATGTATCGGATATCCCCACTCGTCCAGCTTTTCTTTATTCATATTATTTCATTTCTTTTAATATCATTTCTTTGACAATTTCTTGTTCTCTAGTACTTGCCGGTTTTATCTTTCGGAGTAATGCTAGAGCGCTTTGTCGTTTATCAAAATCCTCTCGCCACGCTTTGTGCAACTCAGTATTCTTGTTTTGCATTGCTTTGACTATTCTATCACGTTGATCATAAAAATACTCTCCAAAAGATGTTGTCATATTATCTCTCTTTTTTAATTACCATTTATTTCACAAGTAATTTATATTAATATTAATCCTCGCGAAGTCTGATGTAGTAGTAGTCGAACAATGTTTCAGGCTTGCATCAAAAATCACCACTCGATTTGCAATACTTTCTACCTTAGTACAGTCTTCCAGCTTAGTATATCCATCACAAGTGTTAAGTGATAATAATGCCGCATAATGGGGAAACTCATAATCAGTATGCATTCCGTGTTCATGTAAAGTTTCTCCAGAATATGGATAAAGATTGGCCTTCACACGTATCAAAGATTTTATGTCTAATTTCTGTAATATAGGAAGCATCTTCCCAAAATGTGGACTACATGGATGCCCGATTCCCCAAAGTTCTTTTCCGTCATGGGGAGTTACTATAGCATTCGAATAAAACAAATGTACAAACATAAATAAATTTGGTGAATCATTCTGTTCAGAATTTTCATACTCTACAATATTTCTTTGCACATGCCAATCCAGCTACCTAGTAAAATAGGAATCAAACCGAAAAACCAACCGTAACTGAAAATAAATATAACGAGATTCTCATTATTCTCATGTAATTTGTCATTCCGGGTAAGCTAGTCGTTCTAGCGTAACTTATCAGTCCCGCGGAAGAGAGAATCCATGGGTGCTTCTACAAAGCTAATCCTCTTTCAAATATTGCAGACCTTCGATTGTCATTCCCGCGAAGCTTGTCCTCGGCCTGATTGGGGAGCGGGAATCCAGGGGAAACTTCTACTTTTCCTTCATATTTGTCTCTTGGTAAAAAAAGGAAGCAAATTGTAATTTGGAAGTGGATTGTTTGAGATACTTCTGAAATTATGACACACTGTATAAAAATTTATTTTTTCAAACCGGACTTGATCTGTGATTAATATTTACGATCAGTTTGAGTACGAGAATTGAAGAACAACTCCTGGATTCCGGGTCTATGCTGCGCTTCGCCCGGAATGACAATGGAGGAAAATCTAAGGTATGACTGTCTAGAAATAAAGTTTGAAATTAAAAATTTGTCATCCCGAACGTATGTGAGAGATCTTCTAAGATATCAGTACTTTGACAGATCTCTCCCTTCGGTCGAGATGACATGTCACAGTCGATAATATTAGCACCTTTCAAGAATTAATAACTAACGAGTTATTAAAAAAAGAGTAATTTTGTGATAACCAAAATTGAGATCACCCGCGACTGGCTGCCGCGTTATACCGGAACAGAGATTTTTGAATTTGGAGAATACATTTTGCTGACAAATTTCAGTAATTATTTGAGCAAATTTGCTAAACGTTTCGACTGTGAAATCAAGGGCAAAGGCCGTCCCATGCAGACTGCCACAAACAGCAATGGACTGAGCATCATAAATTTTGGAATCGGCTCTGCGAATGCGGCTACGATCATGGACCTGTTGACTGCCTGTAATCCAAAAGGAGTTTTGTTTTTAGGCAAGTGTGGAGGTTTGAAGCAATCTGCTGAAATTGGACGCTATATCATCCCTATTGCGGCAATTCGCGGAGAAGGAACGAGCAATGATTATCTGCCGCCGGAAGTACCTGCTTTACCTTCATTTAAGCTGCACAAATTTGTCTCTGATACCGTCCTGGACTATGGGCAGGAATATCGTACCGGTGTAATTTACACGACAAATCGCCGTGTCTGGGAGTGGGACAATAAATTCCGCAAGCGGCTGATAGACCTTTCTGCCATTGGTATTGACATGGAAACAGCTACTTTATTTATAGTTGGTCATGCGAATAAAATTTCCCGAGGTGCAATTCTCCTTGTTTCAGATATGCCGCTTATGCCTGAAGGAGTAAAAACTCAGGAAATGGACAAAAAAGTTACTGCAAAATATGTGGATATGCATCTCGAAATGGGCATCCAGGCCATGACCGATATAGAGGAAAAAGGTGAGGAAATCAAACACTTTGGTTACTGACAATTCGGCGAATGAAAATTGTGAGGAATACGATGATTACTGGAAACACTGAAAAAAATATTCGACCTCCTGCAGTGGCCTCAATGTTCTATCCAGGAGGTACTGCAGAACTAAGGAATGCAGTGCAGAATTATTTGAGCAATGCAGGCACAGAAGAAGACGTTCCCAAGTTGAAAAAAGGTGAAACTGCTGAATTACGCACACTGATTGTTCCACATGCCGGTTACATTTATTCCGGAAAAATAGCGGCTTCCGCCTATCGTCTTCTAGAGCAAAATCAAAATCAATTTAAACGGGTTTTGCTTTTGGGACCGGCACATCGGGTATGGCTTGAGGGTGCGGCTTTTCCTGAGGCAGATGCCTTTCAAACTCCACTTGGTGAGATAACTCTGGATAAAGAGTTGATTGAAAAAATGCTGGCGGAATTTTCATGGATTTCTGTCAGTGATGAGGCACATGCCGAAGAGCATTGTCTGGAAGTGCAGCTGCCTTTTTTACAGGAAACTCTTGGTGAATTCAAACTGCTTCCACTGGTTGTGGGAGATGCGAAAACAGAACTGCTTGCTGCACTAATTCAGCAATTTAGCGAAGACCATGAAACGCTTATTGTGATCAGTACGGACCTCAGTCATTTTCATGACTATCAAACGGCACGGGAAATCGATGCACGTACCGCAAATGCAATAGAACATCTGGAGCAAAACCGGATTTCAACAGAAGATGCCTGTGGAGCATATCCGCTGCGGGGAGCTTTATTAGCCGCTTCTCAAAACCAATGGAACGTTCATCGGCTTGGCCTCTGTAATTCCGGAGATACTGCGGGAGATCGCGGACGTGTTGTCGGTTATGGCGCGTGGGCGATGACTGCCTGACCCTGGATTTATAAACGTATCGGAAGCCTCTTTGATCCCCAGTCTCCGGGATGATTTTCAATAAGTCCGGGACACTCAGATCCGCAGGAAATACAGAGTCCGGCTCCATCCAGGTTCCAGTCGCTTAATTCATACCAGTCCCTGCCGATTAACAACTCACCACATTGATGGCAGTATGTGCTTGATCCGGATTTGTCATGAACATTTCCGACATAGACGTAACGAATTCCATTTCCCAGAGCAATTTCCCTTGCGCGGCTTAAAGTTGAGTGCGGAGTGTTTTCGATATCACGCATTTTCCAGTCCGGATGAAATGCGGAAAAGTGCAGGGGAACATCCGGACCGAGGTGCTCCACTATCCATTCCGTCATTGCATGCAGTTCTTCCGGAGCATCGTTTTCACCCGGAATGAGCAGCGTGGTCAGTTCAAACCAAACCTCAGTTTCGTGCTTTAAATATTCCAAAGTTTCCAAAACAGCAGCAAGTTTTCCTCCGCAAATCTTTTTGTAAAATTTTTCACTAAAAGCCTTTAGGTCAACGTTGGCTGCATCCATGTTCTGGAAAAATTCGGCACGTGCTTCCGGAAGGACATAGCCTGCTGTGACTGCAACCGGATGAACACCAGAATCCCGGCAGGCCTGTGCGATATCCACTGCATATTCCAGGAAAATCACCGGATCATTGTAAGTGAAAGCGACGCTGCGGCAGCCGGAGTCTTTTGCAGCTTTGGCAATCATTTCAGGAGAAGCGGTTTCGGTGAGTCTGTCAAATTCACGCGACTTACTGATGTCCCAGTTTTGACAAAATTTACAGGTGAGATTACATCCGGCAGTTCCAAACGATAAAACCGGTGTGCCCGGAAGGAAATGATTCAGAGGTTTTTTTTCAATCGGATCAATGCAAAATCCGCTGGAACGTCCATAAGTTGTCAGTACAATTTGCTCCCCTTTTGCCTGGCGCACAAAACAAAGTCCACGCTGCCCGTCATGTAGTTTGCACTGCCTCGGGCAGACGTCACATTGAATCCTGCCGTCATCAAGTTTTTGCCAGTATCTTCCAGGATGATACATCTTGTTTTCATTGAAATGTTGTAATTTAAGCATAACAGAAATTATGCTTTGAAGCTACAGGTTCCGGGCTTACTTCAAGTTGGATAAAAAATGAATCATCAGGAATTAATATTTTACTTTACACTATTATTGATTCATTTAAATTCTAGTCTAAGGAAGCTTCAAAGTTGCAACTATATTTGACAAAATAAGAAATTTGATTATTCCCTCAGACTTCACCTGCGTTGTAAATCAAGTTCATTGAGATTGCCGCCTCTATTAACTGTTTGTCACGTGTCCAGAGGAGCGTTGATGGAGTCAGTGCTGTGGCGGTCAAAAGATGACAATCAATGTAACCTAATCCTTGTCCCATCAACTGTTGCTGTTCCATAAAGTACAGAACTTCCTCTTCAGTCGCAGTCAATGCTTGCGGCAAAGATTTGAGCATTTTCAAAATTAGCTCTCTGTTTTGCAAATTACCGCAGGCCAGTTCTCCGGTCACAAAGTGGTGATTCACGACTTGTCCACTCTCCAACAGAGCCACCAAATTTTCATCCACGAAACGTAAATGATCAATCCAAACAGAGGTATCGACCAAAATCATTTCATCCCTGTTTGCCGACGTGGAATGGTCTGTAATTTCGGTTCAGTTCCTCCGAGCCGTGCCAATCTCCGTGCACTTTCCCGTTCAATCAAAGCCCGTAAGCCCTCACGAACAAGAGCAGTTTTTTCGGCCATGCCTGTCATGCTTTGTGCTTTCTCCATCAATTCGTCATCTATGTTTATGGTGGTTCTCATTTCAATTCTCGATAAATGTGCGCATTATATATCATCGTATGATGACATTATATATGTACTATAAAAACAATTCAAGTTATTATTTTCCGTATAGATAGAAGAACACAATCTATTTTCCAATGTGGAATGGTGAGGCTTTTTTGTTTTGAAAGTGAAATTATTTTTATGTGCTTTATTTCTGCATGGAGGTTAAGACAAAATCCTGTAATGAAACTACACGTATTTTTTCACTCAAAGGGAATAAGAGTTCTGTTGTATAAATTACTGTTAAAGTGATACAAGAGCGCCTTTCAACTTTCAACTTTCTACTTTCCAACTGAAATATTATTATTAGAACAAGGCTGGAAGCGTTTAATACTTGTCAATATAGATGTACTTTTACCATTCACAGTTGACTATAGTTGGCGCAAATAATTAAATTAAACGGATGCAGGAAATAAAGGAAAAACACACGGTTGCCATTGTTGGAGCAGGATTGGCAGGTTCTGAAGCAGCGTGG
>LSNO01000084.1 GCA_002082305.1 SAR324 cluster bacterium SAR324-CTD7B | reverse complement strand
TTGATTGTTTATTGACAATTTTAGTCAACCAGATATGCCGCCTTTTTTCAACTCATCAAACACCAGATTCGATTATAACTCATTCGTAAAAAAAGAATCATCGCTTGTGTTCAGCGAATATAAAGGACATCCAAGCATAGCCAAACTGGTTACAGATCGGTATTAAATCATCACTCTTTGAAAACAGTTAATCATTAATGATTCAAAAATCATTTATAAATTTGCAAATCATATTCTTACAAGTATAATTTAATAGCTCTTAAATTCGCTAAAAATATTTTATGACATTTCGCCAAGATAATCTGAGAAAAAGACATAATGAAACAAACATCAACCCCAGACTATTTGCAATTAGCTTTGGGAGACGGCACCCCCAAAAAGGCCCTGATGACCGCAATAGTAGTTGGGACTATTCTAACCATTATCAACCATGGTGATGAGATTCTTAAAGGCGAATCCTTTAATTATATTAAAATTATCCTTACTTATTGTGTTCCTTACTGTGTCACCACATGGGGTGCTATTCACGGAAAGCGTGCGCAATTTTTGGTAGATCATTCATCGAACTGAGACGTGATCTTTGTAAATTCTATATTACACATAATAGAACAGTTTCAAATCTATACCCGAAAAGTAATGAACCTCATTTTGAGGTATATTATTGTTTGCCAAGTGAAGTTCGCAATCTCTGTCTGTATCATTGGCAAATTTTTATAGATATTTAAAACAAATTATAAAAAAATTGAACAAGTTTTTGTCTGGCATGTTAAAGTTTTGGAAATCTCAATTATGTATGTCAGGTAAATCTATTTCGAGCAAAAAATTATTATATTTGAGAGGAAAGTAATTGTAATGAAGGATATTGACCCAAAAACATCTCAAGTTAATTCCATAGAAAAGAGCAGAACTGAACATGAACAGTGGCTTCACATGTACAGACAAATGCTCAAGATTCGTAAATTTGAAGAAAATGTGAACCAGCTGTATACCACTGCTAAGATGCCTGGTTTATCACATCTTAGTATCGGTCAGGAAGCTGTTGCGGTAGGAGTATGTGAGTCCCTCAGGAGTGATGACTACATTACAAGTACACATCGTGGTCATGGACATTGTTTAGCAAAAGGAGCAAAAACAAATTTAATGTTTGCAGAATTATTAGGTAAGGCTTCGGGTTATTGCAGTGGCAAAGGTGGTTCCATGCATATTGCTGATCAAGAGAATGGGAATCTGGGAGCAAATGCCATTGTGGGCGGCAGTGCTGGTATCGCCACAGGAGCAGCATTGTCTGCAAAAATGAGAGGAACTGATCAAGTTGCCGTTTGTTTTTTTGGTGATGGAGCACTTGGCCAAGGGATAATTTATGAAGTTATGAACATGTCCTCTTTATGGAAATTGCCTGTGATTTATGTGTGTGAGAATAATCTTTACACCGAGTACACTCACTACACTGAAACTACTGCAGGTAATATCATAGGGAGAGCAAAAGCATTTCATGTTCATGCAGAAGAAATTGATGGACAGGATATCCGGAAGGTATTTTCAACAACTCGTAAATTAGTTGAAAAAGCCCGATCTGGAGATGGACCTTCCTTTTTATTGTGTAAAACTTATCGCTATTATGGCCACCATGTAGGTGATATTAACCGAACATATTATCGATCTAAAGAAGAAGAAAATGAATGGAAAATCAATCGAGACCCTTTGAAAATCTTTGCTAATTGGATGATCAACGATCAACTCATTGATGCCCCAGGTTTGGAGCAAATTGAATCTGATGTTCAATCTGAAATGGAAGATTCAGTACAATTTGCATTGGATGCCCCATATCCTGATCTAAACGAGGTGGATAAACATGTCTATGCTTGAAATGACAGAACGTGAGATTACTTTTTCTCAGGCTATCAATGAAGCATTAGCTGAAGAAATGCGTCGTGATGAATCAGTTTTTATTATTGGTGAAGATGTGGCTGAAGCAGGAACACCTTTCAAAGTGCTCAGTGGTTTGGTAGAAGAATTTGGGACTGAACGTGTTATTGATTCACCTATTTCAGAGTCTGGCTTCACAGGCATTGGAGTTGGGGCAGCCATGACAGGTATGCGACCTGTTGTTGATATAATGTTTGGAGACTTCATGACAATAATAATGGATCAGATAGCGAATCAAGCAGCAAAGATACACTACATGTCTGGAGGTAAATTGAAGGTGCCGATGGTAGTTCGTACAAATTTAGGAGCATCAAGACGCTCGGCTGCACAACATAGTCAAAGTTTGCATGTCTGGTTAAGCCATATACCAGGTCTTAAAGTAATCCTTCCTTCTACTCCCTATGATGCCAAGGGTTTAATGAAAACGGCTATTCGTGATGATAATCCCGTTGTGTTTTTTGAAGACAAAATGATGTTTCAAGATAAGGGAAAAGTTCCTGAAGGTGACTATACTATTCCATTTGGAGTTGCCGATATTAAAAAAGAGGGAACCGATATAACTCTAATTGGAACCAGTAGTATGGTTCAAGTGGCTCTTGAGGCAGCAGATCATTTAGCACAAATCGGCATTAGTGCAGAGGTGATTGATCCAAGAACAATCCTACCACTAGATAAAAAAACTTTGATTGATTCTGCCATAAAAACGAGTAGAGCGATTGTAATTGATGAAGGATATGCTAGTTATGGTGTTACAGCTGAGATTGCTTCCATTATTGCTGATGGAGCATTCTACCATTTGGAGACACCAGTAAAACGTATAGGTGCTATGGATGTACCTATCCCTTTCTCTCCTGTACTTGAGGACTTAACGATACCCTCCTCCAAGATGGTGGTAAACATGGCTAAAACACTTTGTGGTAGGTCGTGAGTATGATGATCACTAAAGACGTTTGTGAAAATATGTACAAATAACATCACGTATTTAATTTAAATAATATGCTATAAGAAAAGGAGAAAACTTGGCAACTGAAGTTATTATGCCTGCATTAAGTCCAGCGCAAGAAACTGGAATATTAATAGAATGGTTTAAGGAAGAAGGTGACTTAATTGAAAAAGGTGAGCCTTTAATGGAAGTTGAAACAGATAAAGCCAATGTTGAAGTTGAAGCAACAACCACTGGAATTTTGGCAAACATTACTGTAAATTTGGGTGATGAGATTCCCGTGGGCAAAGTAATTGCCCTGATTTTGGCAGATGGTGAATCTGTCCCTGAATCTAAAAAAGAATATTCTTCCTCCGAAACAAAAGTCTCTGAAGAAGATACCGCTCAACTGCAAACTACAATCTCCAATCCGTTGGATCCATCAGCAAATCTTCCCACAAACAAAATAGTTGCTTCTCCTAAAGTACGGCAATATGCAAAAAAAGAAGGTATTGATTTATCATTTATTAAGGGGAGTGGCCCCAATGGTGTTATCTTGATGGAAGATGTGTTAGTAAACCAATCTTCAACAGAAACAGAAGAAAATGATATCCCAACAAGTAAAGGATGGCGATTAATGGCAGATCGTCTCACAGAAAGTTGGTCCAGTGCACCTCATTTCAATTTGGTCCGCCATCTAGATGTAAGTAACTTAGTAACCTATAAAAAACAAGTTCAAGAAAAAAATTCAAACAGACTTACTTACACAGACTTGTTGATAAAATTAGTTTCAATTACCTTAAAAGAACACCCACGAATCAATGCATCTTGGATAGACAATAAAATCGTTAAGAATTCTGAAATCAATGTTGGACTGGCCGTAGACTTCGATGGTGGATTAATTGTCCCTGTGATCCACAAGACCGATGAGCTTAGCCTTGGTGAAATTACGAATCGGCGAAAAGATTTAATAACCCGAACTCAAGCGGGAAAATTACGTTCAGGGGATTTGGATAGAGGTACATTCACTATCAGTAATTTGGGTATGTTCGATGTGGATTCTTTCAACGCAATTATTAATCCACCCCAAGCCGCAATTCTTGCAGTGGGTAGAATAGTTGATAAGGTGGTACCAGTTGATGGGCTGCCAGCGGTAAGACCAATACTTACTCTTAATTTATCTTTTGATCATCGTGTGGTAGATGGGGTACGCGGTGCAGAATTTCTAAAAACGTTATCAAATTTGATTGAAAATCCGCTTCAATCTGGATAATGAAAATCTTTTTTTATTTTTCATCTTATTAGGTAAAAATTATGTCACAAGTAAGTCAATTAGAACCGTCTCAAATTAACTTAGAAGATATTAATCCAAACTGGGAATGGAACCGACCGATCTCTGCACCAGGCCGAATGGCGGTTGATTTTGAGGAACGAGTTGACTTTCGCAGACTTCATAAATATAGGCTTGGTCGTGCCCAAAAGGCCCTAGAAGAATCAGATCTTGGTGCTATTTTGTGTTTTGACAACAACAACATCCGCTACCTTACCAGCTGTGTTATTGGCGAATGGGCAAGAGACAAAATTTGTCGGTATGCACTTTTAACAGGTAATTCCAATCCATACCTCTGGGATTTCGGCTCTGCCGCATCACATCATCGCCTTTATGCACCTTGGTTGGAAAATGACCATTGTCTAGCAGGGATGCTGGGACTGCGCGGTTCGGTGAATGCCGATGCAGGTTTTTTCAAAAGAGCTGCAAAGGAAATAGTCGAACTCCTCAGAAAAGAAGGCGTGGCGGATATGCCTTTGGGCGTCGACATTGTAGAGCCACCGATGTTATTTGCGCTCCAGGCAGAGGGGCTGGATGTCCGTGATGTTCAGCAAGTTATGCTTAATGCCCGACAAATCAAGAGTATGGATGAAATAGTCCTGCTGAATATGTCCGCATCCATGGTAGATGGTGTATACCATCTAATTGCTGAAAATTTGAAACCTGGAATGCGTGAAAATGAACTTGTAGCATTAGCAAACAAATTTCTCTACGACAACGGTTCCGATGACGTTGAAGCAATCAATGCGGTTTCAGGGGAGCGTTGCAGTCCGCACCCTCACAATTTTACTGACCGAATGTACCGACCCGGTGACCAGGCCTTTTTTGACGTGATCCAGTCATATATGGGCTATCGAACTTGCTATTACCGGACTCTGAACGTAGGCAGCTATACTCCTGAACAGAAAGATGCCTATCAGAAAGCACGTGAATGGATTGACAATGCCATTGAACTGGTCAAACCGGGTTTAACCACAGATAAAATTGCTGAGGTTTGGCCTCGAGCGGAAGAATTTGGATTTGCTTCCGAGATGGAGGCATTCGGTCTTCAGTTTGGACATGGTTTGGGGCTGGCCCTACATGAACGCCCAATCATTAGTCGTTTGGTGTCTTTGGATAATCCGTTCGAACTACAGGAAGGCATGGTCTTCGCTCTTGAAACATATTGCCCCGCAGCAGATGGAAATGGAGCGGCACGGATAGAAGAGGAAGTCATTGTAACGGCAGACGGATGCCGAATTATTACTTTATTTCCTTCCAAAGAACTTTTTATTGCTAACGCTTACTAATCATTGATCACTGGAGAAAAATGCCTTATTACACTTATGAATCATTGGTCAATGAAGGCTTAAGATTCGAATTTCAACAAAGTATCCATGATGATCCATTGACCTGTCACCCCGAATCAGGAGAGCCTATCAAGAAAATTATCGTAGCAGGAGCTGCAATCCGGATACCTGGTTTAAGACGTAGCACTGTAGTGAACAAATTAAGTCCTGCAGCCACAGCATGTGGGTGTGCTTCTAATGCTGCCCTTGCTGCGGCGGTGCTTTCAAAGAGCTCCTTCACTCCACCCTACCTTGGACAAAAAGAAAATCGATTAATGAAAGGAAAAAGTCATCTGAGCCATTCCCATCACACGTCTTTAAATTGTTCGACAGGGAGAAATACTAAAAAATAGTAATGCAAAGCCATGTTTCTATGGTGATGGTGTGTTTGGTCAGAGAATGGGGGATTTACTTGTCAAGCTCATCTATGGCAAAGATGAAAGAAGTCAACTTAACATTTCCAGCTTGCTGAAATTAGGAATGGGCTGCTTCAAAATAAACTTGGGCCTCCTTGGGACAATTTGCGGAGGGATGCGATCAGCCATAGGACTTTTAAAGAGCTATGACTTTCTATTAATTAGAGGTGGTCTACTGAGAAAAATGTTGAGTCTGATAACTTTTATAAATTGATTTATCTTGGTAGTCTTGTATTAAAAGTTAATGCATTTTAAAAAACCCAGAACTGTTTGAAATCAGTCGGCAAAAAATTCATTTTAGTTATGAAGATAAGATCCTTAGTTAAGTCTTATTTGAATCTGCAGGGTTTTTCCAACTTTGGGTGAATTCTTCAACAATATTGATAGGTGAATTATGGACTCCTTTAACAAGGACCTGACTGAAGAACAACGCTTGATGAAACAGAGCTGTCGTAATTTCATAGATCGGGTTGTTGCTCCCTTTCTCAGAGAGGAATGGCAGCGTGAATGGAATATGGATCCTGCAGAACGTCTTCCGGATAGGATCCTGAAGGCAGCTGATGATATTTCCATTCGGACACTTGGTGTACCGGAAAAGTACGGAGGTGTTGAATTGAATCCTGAAACAGAAATTCGCAGCTTTGCAATTATCGCAGAAGAGATTGCACGCGGAGATTCTGGACTTGCAGATAAACTGGTGCAAAATTGGAAAGTCGCAGTACTGCTCAGAAACCTGGCTGCGGAACATCTTCAAAAGAAGTGGTTTACACGCCTGGTGGAAGAACACGGTTTACTGTTTGCACACTGTCTGACAGAACCAAAAGGAGCTTCTGATCGCTGGCTTCCCTACAATGTCCCGGAAGCAGCCATGGACACCATTGCTCAAAAGATTGATGGGGGCTGGAAAATCAATGGACGCAAACAATTTATCAGCAATGGCTTTGATGCAGGTCTTTATGTCGTCTACGCAAACACCAGACCAGGGTCTGGTATGCTTGAGGGGACATCCAGTTTTTTGGTGCCCAGAGAGACTCCCGGGTTGGAAGTGGTTCGATGCAATGAAACAATAGGCTGTCGTTTCATGAATAATGGGGAAATCTATTTTTCCGACTGCTATGTTCCGTATGATCATCTGCTCTGTGAAGGAGAAGCCCTTTCCAAGGCCGCAGTCTATTTCCGCCCAGGTAAAATAATTCAGGCCGCCAAGAATCTGGGAGTTGGAGTTTCTGCTTTTGAGAAAACATCTTTATTCGTTCAAACCTATGAGCGTGGAGGAAAAATGCTGATCAAACACCAGGCAGTTGCTTCCAGACTTGCAGATATGGCCACCCGGATTACGGCCGTAAGAACCCTTCTTAATCAAGCTGCATATTCCGTGGATACTCGTAGTTCAGATTCGGACGTCCTGTGCAACATGGCCAAAGTTTATGCGTCTCAGGAAATCCTAAAAGTTTGTCAGAATGCTTTGGAACTTCACGGAGGAATGGGGGCAATGCTTGATGTAGGAATCGAAAAACTTTACCGAGATGCAACCATTTTCTTGCATATGGACGCAACGGTTGATATTTCTCATTTCAAGATCGTGAAAGCCATGTTTCCTGAGACTGCAGGAAGATATGCCGGTCCGGAGAACTAAACAGACAGCCTTACTCTTGATGGGCTAGTTTTGCATGGCGATAGAAGTCAGGGTCCTTCACCACAACGGGGTGTTCTGGGAAGCCTTAGCGGGCTGGCGCGGGGAGTTTCAGCCGTAGTACTAGTGAGAAGAATTTAAACTACAAAGGGCTTGAATTTGCAGTAGAATATACTATCTACATCCGGAGAATGATGAGTGTCCCAGTTGTAGTTCCACATTTTTAGGCTGTACTAGTTCAGGTTAATTTCAAAACCGTTAAGTATGGTAACCGACTTCGCGAAGTGCTATGTCTTTATCTTAAGCCTCATTTAATGTCATCAGATTTTCATGTGTTTCGACATATAATATAGCGTATCGCTTATAGCTTCAGTTTGGATTTCATCAACTTGATATTTTCCTTTGCTGTTTTTTTCAGGAAATAGAAAACCGTGAAGATCATGATTATATGTATTCCATTCTGAATCTTTCCCTGACGAATTTAATAAATCATAGACTGCCTTAAAGATCCCCTGAAGATGGTCATTATTTCTCCCCATTATAAAGATTGGTGTTCTTATCTTATTGATTCTATCTTTTGCTCTTGGGAGATCGATTCTTTCCAAAACTTTTTCTAATTCATACATTTCCATTTTTTCAATGTTTCTTAGCTGGGTCTCTTCATTTATGAAAGTCGTTTTATCTGGATTCAGACATAAAAATTCATGTGCAGCAGGTTCACTTGCTACAACAGCCTTCAACCCGTGATACTCAGATATGATCTTCAAGGCCATTTCTCCACCATGACTCATACCAACAAGTCCAACTCTGTTAGAGTCTATTATAGGTAATGATTTAAGTTGCTCTACAACAGAAATTTCATCTTCGTATTCCAATGGAGAGCGGTTGAACAAATCACTGCCTTGTCTTTTGTCCCTGATAAGTGGTCCGCCATTGTTATATCCTAATTCGACTTCAGTTCGATAACGAATCCAAGCGCATGCAAATCCGGCTTCAACAAATTTATTAATGGTATATGCTTTGTTTTCAAAAGCCTTTATGATCCAAGGCATTCCCTCACCGCCATTTCCATATGAAAAAAGTACAAGAGGAAAAGGTCCGTTTCCATTTGGAATCCTGAGGCCAACAGCAGTATAAAGACCGTCCCAAGTTTCAACGTACATAAGTTTTACGTTTTTTCCATCTATTTTTTGATCTACAATGAACATTTCCTCAATCATTTTTATCTCTTAATTAATACATTTTATCATTAAGCCATTTTTAAAATACCTGTACCTATCCATTGAAGCACGAAAAAACAAATTGAGATGCACTATAAAAAATTCTTGTTTAACTTACTACATGAATGCCGTTTTTCATAATAAAATAGATGATTCCAATGGACGAAAAGAGATACAATTCCCCAATCATTATCAAAAATGTCTGACCACCTTTTCTGTTTTACCAAATTAGTTTAAAGAACAAATATTTATTGGGTCTTTTTTCTTTCTTAATTGACCACTTTGGCAATGTTGGCGGTCCATTGGGTTATTAGAAAATAAAGTTTGATTTTAAGTTAGTAGTTTCACAAACTGTTTTAATTCTTCTGCTTTGAATTAAAAACCAATTGGGTGCCCAGCTACAGTTACAACAGCTTGTTCTATTTCAGGAAAATAAACGACTTGTTTCAATTAAAATTGTAACCAATTAATTGTCTGGAGTTGATAAAAGGTATACAACTAAATTTTTTAGATATTCCAAGTCTTCTATCATTGAAAGTCACCCTCCAAAAAAAACCTCAATACTCTACGACCAAAGGATAATTAAATTGAGTAAATCCTCAAGAAATATTTCTCATTCATTGAGTTGTATTTAAAATTGATTATGAATCGAATTATATTTGAAACAGACGTTCAGCATTATCATATTTTATTTTATTTTTTTCTGTCTCTGAGAGATTCGATTCATCAACCAGTTCAGTTGGCCGCTCATACCCCATGTCAAAGGGATAATCTGATCCCATCATGACTTGCTCTGCACCGACAAGATTTATGAGGTAATTCAAGGCATCACTGGAGTGTGTAATTGTGTCAAAATAAAACATCTTCAAATATTCACTAGGTTTTCTGCTGATCTTTTTACTAGCTTCTGGACGCATTTCATAAGCCCGGTCAAGTCGTCCAATCTGATAGGGAAGATGACCCCCTCCATGAAAGAGTTGGATTTTCAGTTTCGGATGTTCTTCCATTAAACCGGAAAGAATCATATGTGAAGCAGTAAGAGCAGTCTCAGCGGGATTGGAAAACGCATTCCAGAGGTAATATTGTTTGTTTGTTTGTCCACCCAAACCCGGTACAGGGTGAATTTGAACAAATGCACCAAGTTTCTCGACCATGGCCCAGAAAGGACGGTATTCTTCTTCTCCAAGATATTTACCATTTATATTGGTGCCGATCTCTACCCCTTTCAGTCCTATGTCCATGCAGTATTTCAATTCTGATATTGCAGAGCTTACGTCTTGCAAAGGAATCATGCCCAAGGCAATGATTTGATCACTGTATTCAGAAGCTATTCTGGCCAAAGCATCGTTTTGAATTCTATTGACACTTAGGGTGGTGCTTACATCTGAATCATATCGAAACAGGCTAGACCATGGACTCAACAAGGTTTTATTAATACCGGCTTCTGTCTGTTTGTTTAGAATTTTGTCTACATCAACAAATTCATGAAGTGCGGAATTGAGTCGTTTACCTCCAAACTCGACAAAAGGTTTACCATTTTCGTAACCTGTATTCGGTGACCATGGATCTTTTGTTATTTTCTGTGTTATTTCATTGACAATGATGTGTATATGAGTATCTATAATCATAAATTTATCCATAAATGGTTATGATAGATGCACCAGATGTGATAAGACCTGCTCCAAGCCATACCCGCAACGTAACATTTTCAACTTTGCGTCCCATAAAGATGGGAGAAAGTATTAAGACTACTGGGATAGTTAAACCGCTCAAACCGATAACTATTCCTATGGGAGCCAAATCAATTGCTACCCAACGAGATAATGTTCCAAAACCTACAAATATTCCGGCTATAAATAATAAAACAACCTCTTTTCTAGAATATGAAAAATATTTTTGGGTTTCAATCCCAAAAAGGTAACGAATCAACAAAATGAAACCATATGTAACAGTACAGAAAGTCATTCCTACGGTAACTCCAAAAAGAGGAGAAGGGATCGTTTCAAGTCCGTAGCGAATAAAAATAGAACTGCTTGAGAAACACAAGGCAATTCCTAAACCAGGCAGGTATTGTAGAAAAAATTTCAATCGCATATGTAAATTATTCAATCTTAAATTTTTGTTATAAGGTATACGCCCACTACGATAGAAATAATTCCTACAAGCGTAATAAATGAGAGGATTTCGTTAAACATAAGATACCCAATCAGTGTAGCAAACAAGGGTGCTGTACCAACCAAGGCACTGGTTCTTGATGCTCCAATTTGCTTCTGACTGACCGTCAAAAGTGTCCAGCCGACAACAAAATGTATCATTCCGGCTATAGCAAAATAAAAAATTCCCTGCCAGGTGAGAAGTAGAACAAGGTGTTTAATGTCTTCAATAATTATGGTTGACAAAACCATAAAAAAAGTGCTTATTGTCATCAAAAAGAAAGTATGATAGTAGACATTCACATGAATGCCAGCTTTTCTGTTAATTGTTTGGAATATTCCAAAACTAATTGCAGAAAGGATTGCCCATATAATACCACTCAAGTGATTTTCTCCCAGAGAATTTTGTAATCTGAAATAGATGCTAAAAACATACTCACTACAGGGTAATACTTTTCAACCATGGTAATCAATCGATTAATTAATTTGTCTATTTCATTTGTCTTAATTTTTTTTAAAACCCTGACATAGTTAAATTTGTCTGGTACATCAGCAGGAAACTTTCTTACTCTTTTGTCAAGATACCCTTCTAAAAAAATATAATTCATAGTATGGAAGAGTATCTGCACTGCGAACCTAGCGATAGAGATACATTTATTCCATCTATACTGCGAATACATCCTCAAGAGGTTACAGACTGAGATCTGGGGAACCATTCCAGAGTTTTTCGGCCTCACCCATCACTATGAAAAATCTTAAAAAATTGTTACATTCTTTAGACTGATATTTTGAGCATCATTTTTAATTTCAATATAGAACCCAGCAGTACGATGAAAGATTTCAAAAAAATTCTTTTAGCAGGTTGCGTGACCTTTTCCCTCTGATGAGCTTCTAAATATAATAAGATTCATTCATTTAAACTTCGGGCTC
This sequence comes from SAR324 cluster bacterium SAR324-CTD7B, assembly GCA_002082305.1. Classification (GTDB taxonomy): domain Bacteria; phylum SAR324; class SAR324; order SAR324; family NAC60-12; genus Arctic96AD-7. The sequence continues at coordinate 19,685 of LSNO01000084.1, read as the reverse complement.
AAAAGGACTTTAAAGCTGATATTCAGAAGTCAATCCGAAGATAATATTGAAAAAGACAACATTGAGAAGCCGAATTCAGATGCCCATATGAGCAAAGCAACTGATGAACGTGAAATTTATAGCAAAACATCGAATCATTGGCCTGAAAGTCGTTTTTTTCTATTTGTCAATTCTTTGAATACCTGTTAATTATATTTATATTAAAAGCATAATAACTTTCTAAAAATACCTAGTGTTCTATAACTCCGTTTTAATTTTTAAATTAGGCTGATCTTTTTATTAGTATAATTAAAAACAAAAAAAGAAATGGCAAAATTATTCAGCAAAAATGAATTACCCAGCTATGTTTCAACACGTGACAGTCGTGAAAGACTTGATTTAATTACTGAGAATGTCCATGTTGGAGCCAGACATCTTCGTGCTGATAGAATCATTTATTATAAAGGTGATACCTGTGCTAAACATTATCATGTTGGCAGTCATCATTTTTTTGTGATTCTTGAAGGTGAAGGATTTATTTTCACACCAGAATCAAAACACCGTCTTAAACCTGGTGAGTTGGCTATTATTGAACCTGAAGAGGTCCACTGGTTTGAAAATGATTCGGAGGTAAGTTTTAAATTCATTGAATTTTGGGTGCCACCTCCAAAAGAAACAATTTGGGTAGACGAAAACGACATATGAACCTGGAAAAGAGTTGGTTGAGTTTCAATCAAATAGTATCAATATTTTATACAATGAATAAACAAACTCTAATTGAAATAATAAATAATCTCACAGAACATGCCGATAATTATCAAAAATGAAGAAAAAAATTATTTACAAGAGACAACAGGTTTGAAGATTGAATCGCTAACTGATTCACAAAAACTTGAATCTCCAGTTATGGTTGTGAATCGTTTGATATTTGATTCAAACATTATTGGTCCTGAACTAACTCATACTGATATCGATCAGTTACTGTATGTAATAAAAGGCAATGGCATTGCTAAGGTAAACAATGAAGAATTATCACTTAATAAGGAAAGCATATTGTGGCTTGAAAACGGAGAAAAATATCAATTCATCTCCGGTAGTAATGGTTTAGAAATTCTCCAAGGATATGCACCTGATTCTATGCAAGAAGATGTTCAAACAATTTAAACCTAAATAAAATATTCATTCATGGTACTTTCTGATGTACTTTAAATATCTTACCGAATATGACTTTGACAATTGAAAGCAGGATTAAACTAAATGATGGTATGACAATGCCTTTATTTGGTCTTGGAGTGTGGCGTCTGGAATCAGGTAAAGAAACTCGAGATGCAGTATCTTATGCATTGGAACTTGGATACATACACATCGATACAGCATCAATGTACAATAACGAAGAAGATGTTGGAGTGGCTATACAAGAGAGCAGTCTGCCACGAGAAAAGTTATTTATTACAACTAAAGTCAATTCAAGTGAACTTGGATATGATTCAACTTTGGAAGCCTGTGAAAGAAGTTTGAAAAAACTAAAATTGACATATCTTGATCTTTTTCTTATTCATAAACCTGTTGAAGGTTACCGTCAAAATACCTGGAAAGCACTTGAAAAACTCAAGCATGAAAGCATTTGCAGATCAATTGGCGTCAGCAATTTTTCACCAAAGCACTTAAATGAGATTTTTAAAATATGTGAGTTTATTCCGGCAGTCAATCAGATAGAAATGAACCCTTTTCTCGCACAGAAGAACATTTCTGAATTTTGCAGATCAAAGAACATTCATATTACTGGTTACTGTCCTTTAGCAAGAACTGAAAAATCTAATGATCCAACGTTAGTCAATATTGCAAATGAATGTGGAAAAACATGGGCTCAAGTAATGGTCCGATGGGGACTTCAAAAGCAACTGACCACAATTCCCAAATCGGCAAATCCCAAGCGTATCAGGGAGAATTCAGATGTATTTAATTTCGAACTGAATGAAAAGCAGATGCAGAGACTGGACGATCTTGATGAAGGATTTCGATTACGTCCTGATCCAAATCAGCTGCCTTGACTAAATAAAATTTTCAAAAATTTTTTCTGGAAAAATCATTTTTTGATATAAAATAACTTTTTTTGCTGAGGTATTAAGCTATGAATAAAATCATTGACGAAATTGATTTTTCCAAATCTATCATCCGGCGAAAAAGTTTGTCTGCCTCCAATCCTGGTAACATGACAACAACTATTGAGTTTCCAGGGTTAGCCAGCCTTACTCTTGATGAACCTGTCATGCATGGAGGTGGAGGTCAGGGTCCTTCACCACTTCAGGGTGTTCTGGGAAGCCTATGCGGCTGTGAGGCGGTAACATTCAGCCGTACAGCTAATGAGAAGAATTTTAGCTACAACGGGCTTGAATTTGAAGCAGAATACACAATAGACATCCGGGGACGGATGGGTGTACGCAGTGTAGTTCCACATTTTAAAACTGTACGAGTCCAGGTTCATGTCAAGACCGATGAAGATGAGGACCGACTTCGCGAAGTTGTCAAAGAAACAGAAGCTCGCTGCCCGGTTTTCAATCTGATTAAAGATGCCGGAGTTGAACTTGAATGTGTCTGGATACGGTCTACACAAAAATAATTTATTTATCAGATATCAATATACCATGGAAAAAATAAACAAAGTTGGATGGATTGGAATTGGCCGCATGGGATTGCCAATGGTTAAAAAAATACTTGAAGCCGGTTTTAAAGTTACGATTTGGAACAGGACCCGCTCTAAAGCTGAGGCTTTGGCTAAATACGGAGCAGAAATTGTGGATGCTCCTGTGGACCTTGCAACAGTGGATGTACTTTTTACTATGGTTTCCACAGGTCTTGACCTGGAACAGGTTTATTTCGGTCAAAAAGGAGTAATGACAGGAAAGGAATCTCCTCAGATACTTGTAGACTGCTCTTCAATTGGTGCTGATCAGTCCGCTGCATTACGTGAAAAACTTAATGAAAGGAATAGTCAACTGCTGGCTGCACCGGTCAGCGGAAACGGAAAGTGCGTTAAAGCCGGCAAATTATCCTCTGTAGTTTCTGGACCAAAGTCCGCATTTGATGCTGTTGAAAGTATCATTAAGACTTATTCGATTCAAGGCGTTTCCTATGTGGGTGAAGGCGAACTAGCCCGTTTCTGCAAGATAGCCCACAATGTTCTGCTCGCCGTTTATACTCAAAACATGGCGGAAATTACCATTCTTGCAGAAAAAGCTGGAATACCTCGGCATGCATTTCTAAGCTTCATCAACAACAGTGTTATGGGGTCTATTTTCAGCCGTTACAAAACACCAGCTTTTGTTAATCTTGATTGGACAACAACCTTTACTCCCCATCTGCTCCGCAAGGATGTCGATCTTGGGCTCAAAGAAGCCCGAGAATTGAATGTTGCCATGCCCGTAACGGCTGCAACACGAGAAGCCTTGCAAACCCATTTTGGTGCTGCACAAAGCAAAGACGATCCTGAAGCATATCTTGCTTCCGACTTCAGTGCTTTGCTTGAAACAGTTGCAAAACAAGCTGGAATTACTTTGAAATCAGAAAACAAGACGGTTCCTACCGGTTTGGAGACCGAATGAGAGCGGCAAAAGGGCTATTTACATTCAGGTCACACATACTGGATTGTGGAAGAAGGGGATGGAGCACATAAGGAATTCTTTTCACCAATAAAGCATAGATTTTACTGGCCTTTGATCAACTATCCACCTCCTTAGTACATGGTTCTACACAAATACTGGAAGAATTTCGTTTAAACTGCGAACAATATGTATGTTAGATATTATGTGTTTTTAAAAACTTAAATTAATAAGTAAATAATGGAACAAAGAATTGGCATCATAATGAATGGCATCACCGGCAGAATGGGGCTTAATCAACACCTTATCCGTTCAGTGCTTGCGATTCGAGACATGGGTGGCCTTCCACTTGTTGATGGTAGTAAATTGATGCCAGACCCTATTCTGGTCGGTCGAAATAAGCAAAAAGTGGAGGAAATAGCAAAGCGTTTATCGGTGAGTCGTTTCACCACCGATTTGTCTAATGCCCTGGAAAATACTGATGATATTGTGTTCTTCGATTCATCCACAACTCAGATGCGAGTGGAAATACTCAAGAAGGCCATTGCTGCTGGTAAGCACATCTACTGTGAAAAGCCAGTATCTGAAAACCTGCAAGGGGCTCTTGAAATTGCTCGATATGCTAAACAAAAAGGAGTTAAAAACGGTGTGGTTCATGACAAACTCTATCTCCCAGGCCTGCTAAAGCTCAAACGTCTTCGAGACTCTGGTTTCTTTGGGCGGATTATCTCAGTACGTGGAGAATTTGGCTACTGGGTCTTTGATGGGGAAATGATTCCAGCTCAACGTCCCAGTTGGAATTACCGTAAAAATGACGGAGGAGGGATTATCAAGGATATGCTCTGCCATTGGCGTTATGTACTGGATAATGTGGTTGCACCCGTCAAATCAGTCTCCTGCACAGGGCAAGTAAATATTGTGGAACGGTGGGATGAAGCCGGACAGAAGTATATTTCGGATGCAGACGATGCTGCCTATGCTTTATTTGAACTAGAAGGAGGAATCATTGCACAAATCAATTCTTCTTGGTGCGTACGGGTTAAACGTGAAGATCTGGTGACCTTTCAGGTCGATGGTACTTTGGGATCTGCTGTTGCAGGACTGCACAACTGTTCTACCCAACATCATGTGAACACTCCGAAGCCGACATGGAATCCTGACCAGCCTCAGAACATTAATTACTTCGACCATTGGGAACCTGTGCCTGACAATACAGAATTCAAAAATGGATTCCAATCTCAATGGGAGGAATTCCTGAGACACGTTGTAGAGGATGGCCCCTGGAAATATGACCTTTATGAAGGAGCCAAAGGGGTTCAACTGGCCGAATGTGCTCTTCAGAGTTGGAAGGAACGCCGTTGGGTGGATGTACCTGAAATAGAAGTTTGACAAGTGCCAAGCCTTTTATTACCTAAACCGGATAAAACACTTGAAACTCTTGAATTGAGTACACCAAGAGAACTCAGTGTGGTACCTTCTGTTTTTCCACGAACGGTTTACGCCGCGGCCCATGTGGTTGTGGATCCCTTGAAAAATTATGATCCCTGGCTTGATACCAACATAGACTGGGATCAGACCATAGCCTTCAGAGAATACCTCTGGGGAAAGGGACTTGGTGTTGCAGAGGCAATGGACACAGCTCAGCGTGGAATGGGTCTTGATTGGGTTGCATCACAAGAACTAATCCGTCGTTCAATTGACGCAGCCAATTCCTGCAAAGGGTTGATAGCTTGTGGGGCCGGGACAGACCATCTGATTCCGAAACCTAACCTTACAATTGAGGAAGTTATTCAAGCGTATGAAGAACAATGCGAAGTGGTGGAAAGTCTTGGAGGAAAAATCATCCTGATGGCAAGCCGTGCCTTAACTGCATGTGCTCGTGGGCCTGAGGATTATGCTACAGTATACAACAGGATTCTTGGTCAGGTTTCACAACCTGTAATTATCCACTGGTTGGGTGAAATGTTTGATCCGGAACTTAAGGGGTATTGGGGATCTACAAGTCATGATGAAGCCATGGAAACATGCCTGTCCATTTTGCAAATAAACTCTTCTAAAATTAACGGCATCAAAATTTCACTTTTGTCTAAAGAAAAAGAAATACAGATGCGTCGACGTCTTCCCAAAAACATAAAAATGTATACAGGAGATGATTTCAACTATCCAGAATTAATTCTTGGAGATGAATTCGGATATTCCGACGCACTGCTTGGAATTTTCGATGCGATTGCAGGCTTGGCAGCCGCAGCAGTTACTGCTCTGGGAATGGGGGACCATAATACATATACTGATCTTTTTGAGCCAACGGTTCCGCTCTCAAGACACATATTTAAATCACCTACCAGGTTTTATAAAACCGGTGTGGTTTTTCTGGCTTATCTCAATGGATTTCAGAATCATTTCACCATGCTTGGAGGTCAGGAAAGCACTCGATCCACACTTCACCTTGCAGAATTGATTCGTCTGGCAAACCAGGCTGGTGCATTACTGGACCCAGAGTTGGCAGTTTTTAGAGCCAAATACGTGTTGGCTTCAAGAGGTGTGGGATCATGATTAAAGCTGAACAGATGTCGCTCAATACAGCAACTGTAAAGGAACAGTGTAATTTAAGACAAGCCATAGATTTATGTGCAAGGTTTGGAATAGGCGGAATTGCGCCGTGGCGGGAAAATCTAAAAGAGTGTGGTCTTGACGAAGCCAACAGAATGATCCAGGACCGTGGACTACGAGTCAGTGGTCTATGCAGGGGCGGAATGTTCACTTTGGAAAACCAACTCTCACAGAATATTTTAGATAACAACAAAAAAGCAGTCGATGAAGCAGTAGCAATTCACGCAGAATGTCTGGTGATGGTCGTTGGAGGATTAAAACCCAATTCCAAGGACTTGATTGGGAGTCGCAAGCAAATGGAGGAAGGTTTATTCAAGACTTTGGAATACGCCAGAACCGTCAAAATGCCTATTGCAATTGAACCTCTGCATCCTATGTATGCAGCAGATCGTGCTTGCGTGAACACTCTCAAGTATGCATTAGATATCTGCGATGGTATGGGTGCAGGAATTGGAATTGCAGTTGATGTCTATCATACCTGGTGGGATCCAGAACTTAAATCACAGATCAAACGAGCAGGTAAGGAACGTTTGCTTGCATTTCACCTCTGCGATTGGCTGATGGAGACAAAACACTTTTTGTTGGATCGTGGAATGATGGGGGACGGCGTCATCGACATTTCCCAAATAAGAAAATGGATGGAAAGTGAAAGTTTTGAAATGCTTTATGAAGTTGAAATCTTTTCAGCGGAAAACTGGTGGAAACGTGATCCTGACGAAGTGATTCGCATCTGTATTGAAAGATTAGCTGTTTGTTGAAAAAACTATCCTTCGATACCGTATGAAACTATGATTCTGTAATTAAACTCCCAGTTTGGTTGCGATCCAATCGGCGGATTGAGTTCTATATTTATAAGCTCTATTATTGGCAACATGCCCACCATCTTCAACAAGATTAAGCACAACCTCACCTGATGCAGTATGGGCTAGTTTAATTGCCTGCTGATGTGGAATCACCCGATCCAGTTTTCCTGCGACAACATAAAGAGGACAGGAAATTTTTTCTGCAACACCCTCCAATGACATGCGAACAGCAACTTGTCTCGCTTCCTCTTCATTAGAGCTGTTGCTGCGATGCATAAAAGCTGTTTTTGTTAGTCCAGGCAGTTTTTCGTAACATTCATTCATGTTAAACGGTCCCGTTAGGGAAATACAGGCTTTGATACGGTCATCAAAGGCAGCAGCCCTGGGTGCGTAATATCCTCCCAGGCTGACGCCCCAGATACCGACACTATCAGAATCAACATCATCCCGCTTCTCCAACCAGTCCAACACTGATTTTACCGGAAGTTCGTATTCAGGACATATAGGCTGCTCATATTCACTTTCACCCTGTCCGGGACCATCAAATGCCAGGGTTGCCATGCCTCGCTCAAGGAAGATAATTTCGTTTGTTTCCATTTCTTCTTTGGCACTATCGAGGCCTAATGTCATTAAAATAACTGGTGGTTTTATTGAATCGACAGGTTTTCTCAGATTCCCGTAGAAACAATGTTCACCAAAGGGAATTTTAACTCGTTCACCTGGGGGATCAAGGTGGGGAAGTGCTAGATTACGGCATTCAACAGCCTTGGCGTGAGCGGTTCGCATCTGTTCTTTATCCTGTACAAATAGAAACTTACCAAAATGGTAACAGACTGCAGCGGTTGTAAGATGCTGAGCTGCTGAAAGCAAATATCCCTGATCCATAGCTTCTTGACCCAAGGCTTCAAAGATTGAGGCCTTTTCAGACCATGCACTGCACCAATGATCCCAGTGATTCACACTCTCGGTAACATCCTGAAAAACCGATAGCGGTACACCGTTGGTAACAAAGCGTCCAGACCAATGCATTTTGGCAGCTTCAACTCGTGGATCTTTTTGATTCATAATCAACCCCAGTCAAGAAAACCTGGTAACAATTTGCGTTTTTTCAGGGAACCAACAATCCCCTCAGGGAAATACATCAGTGTAATAATCATCAGGAAACCAGTGAAAAAGATATTAAGTTCAGTCGCTCCAAAGTAGGCCAGTATAAACTCATTGAAAAATATCATCACGATTGTACCGATTATCGGACCTGTCACGGTTCCTTTTCCACCCAGGATACACATCAGCACCATGTTTGCTGCAATCAGGATAATAAAAAATATATTTGGTCTGACATATGTAAGATAATCCCCCCAGATAGCACCTGCTGCACCTATAAAATAGGCTGAAAGAGCATACGCTGTTACTTTGATTATCTTTACATTGATACCTGTGACTGCGCTTTTTATTTCATCATGAGAAATCGACCGCAGTGCCAAACCAAATTTTGAATGACGGATATACCATGATAGATAAATGGAAAGCACCATTAGAAGTAATAGTGCGTAGTAATGAGGTATCTTTGACCATTCCACTGGGAATGTATTATGTGGGAGTGTCATACCATGTGTACCACCAATTAATTCCCAGCGGTCAAATAAAATCCTAAATATCATAAGTAGTGCGATAGATGAAATGATGTAGGACGGTCCTTTTACACGGAGTGTTATAAAACCCACCACAAAACCAAAAAGAGCAGCAACCAAGCCTGCAATCAAAGCTGTGATAAAAGGTGAAATTCCGTAACGCACAAAAATGAAACCGGAAAAATAAGCACCTATACCAAAAAAAACATTGTGCCCAAGTGAAATAAATCCTCCGTATCCACCAATAATGTTCCAACTACTCGACATTGTTATATAAAGAAAAGAAAATAGAACAATATGAATCAGATAATTATAATTTCCAAAAAACTGAATTATTGGTAAACCAGTCAAAACGATTAAGATTAAAAAAGGAATTATTTTTTTATTGTTTAGCAAAAAAGATCCTTTCTCTTTGAGGATTTTCATAACACCGAGCATAATTAATTCAGTCTGATTGGATACCAAACAAACCCTTGGGTCTGATGATAAGTATCAGAAACAGAGAGAGAAAGAAAACCATTGTAGACCAGGCTGGAGAAATAAATGCTCCCACCATGGATGAAACTACTGAAAGGACGATGGCACCGATCACCGCGCCTTTAAGGCTTCCCATACCACCAAGGACAACCAGTGACATCATAATGGCGATCCATTCCCAGTGTCTTGAGGGGAAAAAGCTGAAAATAAAACTTACCAGCGCACCTGCAGCTCCTGCCAATGCGCAACCAATACCAAAGGAAATTAGGCAGACAAATTTAACGTTAACTCCAACAAGTTCTGCGGAAGTTCTGTTTTGTGAGGTGGCCCTGATCGCAATGCCAAAATCCGAATATTTGAGAAATACTGCAAGCCCAACTATGATGACCGAACTTACCAGGCCAGAGTATAATTGAGCCAGGGGGATAAAAATATCCCCAATGAAGATTGCGTCGGTGGCATAACTTGGTGAGGTGGTTCGTTGAGTATTGTGAAAGACAAAAGACAGTATTCCATCAATTACCATTGCCGTTCCGAATGTTAGCAGCACGGTCATTTCCGAGTAAGTCTGTTGTGCAGCATTTCTCTCAAATATCAATTTGTAGATAACTACTCCCAAGGCGGCTACGACTAGACCAGCAATGGGTATAGATAGAATAGGATCGAGGCCAATCAAAATAAACAACCAATAGGATACGAAAGCTCCGCAAATGATAAGTATTGGATGGGCAAGATTCACGATTCTCATCACACCGAAGATCAGAGTAAGACCTGAAACCATCAATGCATACACAAAACCTAAACAGATTCCTAAAATCAGTACTTGAAGAAACTCAATCATTTTTCCAAAGCTTTCCCTAGATAGAGTTCACGCAGACTCTGATCCTGTAATACTTCCTTGGCAGGCTTTTCAAAAACTAGCTTTCCTAGATCCATTACCACCCCGTACCCTGCCGTTTCAAGTCCTCTGATTGCATTTTGTTCCACAAGAATAACTGCAATACCACTTGATGCTATTTGAGTAATATGATTAAAGGTTTGTTCAACCAATGACGGTGCTAGGCCTAGAGAAGGTTCATCTATCATAATGATCTTGGGTTTGATTGTAAAAGCACGTGCATACACAAGTTGCTGTTGTTGTCCGCCAGACATCGTTCCGGCGATTTGTTTTAGGCGTTGACCAAGTACCGGGAACATTTCAATGGCTTCTTTTATTCTGGCTTCAGCCACTTTTTTATCTTTTATCGAATAGGCACACATGCGTAAATTTTCGGCGACCGTCAAATTCGGAAATATAGCCCGTTCTTGAGGAAGGAAACAGATTCCAAGTCGCATAATCTGGTAAGCTTCTTTTTCTGAAATCTTTTCCCCATCAAAAAATATTTCCCCCGAACGGGGCTTCAGGATGCCTGCGATAGACTTTAATAACGTTGATTTTCCAGCACCGTTTGGTCCAATGATACACTTCACTTCGCTCTTGTTGAGCGTCAAACTGAAATCACGAACGATGTCAGGTCCATAACCATAACCTGCAGTCAAATTGTTGATATTGAGTAAACTATTCATCTAAGCTTTGCTTCCCAGATAAGCTTCAAGCACTTTTGCATTTTTCTGTATCTCTGATGGTTTTCCTTGCGCGATGATGATACCTGCGGACATCACGATCACTTCATCGCTGATCCCCATAACCAAATCCATATTATGCTCAATCAGAAGTATAGTTTTACCCTGATTTTTTAATGTAACCAACTTATTGATAATATCTTCAAGCAACCTCAAATTAATACCGGCAGCAGGTTCATCGAGCAGTATTAAATCAGGGTCGGCCATTAGAACGGTACCGAGGTCCAGGAGCTTTTTTTGTCCGAAAGAAAGTGTCCCCATATCCACGTCCGCTAAGGTTGAGATTCCGAGAAATTCCATAACCTCGCAGGCTTTTAGTCTATTTTCGGTGGTAATACCTGGGTGGAAGAGGTGACTTCCAATTCCCCCTGCTGTGTGCAAAGCAAGGTTTTCTGTGACAGATAATTGATCCAGAGTTCGGGTAATCTGAAATGATCGTCCGATGCCTAACCTTGCGATCTTATGCGCCGGCATTAAATCCAGTCTGTGGTTCTTGTAAAAAATCTGCCCGGAATCAATGGGATAGATGCGTGAAATGCAGTTAAACAGTGTTGTCTTACCTGCTCCATTAGGACCGATCAGGGCGGATATTGTGCCTTGCTTAATCGCAAAACTGCAATTGTCTACTGCAACAATTCCAGCAAATGATTTTGTTGCATTATTTATTTTCAGCATTGACTGATCTTCACATGAAAAAATTGTTCTTTAAGAAAAAAAGATTGCAGGAGAATTGCAGATTGACCGGTTCAGTTCATGTTTTCAAAGCCGGTCTTGCCGAGGTGTTCATGAAGATTGAGTAACCTATTGAATCGTTGCTGACCCATGGTAAATCCAACGAAATAACCAAGTTCAATAATTTCTTCTTCACTAAAATATCTATACAGACGATTCCAGAATTCGTCATCTGTTTCCAGGTCCCATGTAATTGCCTGCGAAAGTGCCAGAGCTGCCTTGGTGGGTTCGTCATACTTCTCAGATTTCTCGAAATTGAGCAGATCCCTGTAATCATCTTCAACCAACCCATCATATGCAGATTTTGAACTCCTTTGGTTGCCACAATACTTACATTGAACTGACTTGGATACATAAACGCGGCAGAGTTCCTTTAGATTATGATCCACCTTTCCTTCAAGAAAAACATCTTTCCAGGTGTTTTGAAAAGACCAGAAAACACGAGGTACACGTGCCCTAATAGCCTGACTTTCTGCACGTGGAGTTCCCTTGATGACAGAATCAGTTATTGCATCAAGTATTTTTTGATCTTTAACTTTGTCTGGACTGATATATTTAATTCTTAATTTTGGCATGGTCTGTTTTTATCCATATAATAGACCCACTGAATTCAAAGGTAATTCTGATCCCACAAAAAAAGGGTAGTTGTAGCAAAAACTCACAACTACCCTTAAACAAAACATTTCAGTTATTGGATCACCAGGCAGGTTTAGGACTGATCATTGATGAAGCCTGGAATTCATTGGTTGGATAAATGAATTTCAGTTTACTGCCCTGCCATTGTACTATCAGAGCCTGCTTATTAATCGGCAATCCAGTTGAATCCCAGTAGTAATCTCCAAGAATCGTTTTGACCGGATTTCTTGAAGTCCTCGTATGCAACCAGGACATGATTCTGGCATTGTCCACTGAACGCGTCGCATTGACTGCCTGGTCAATCCCCTGGCAAAGGGCAAACGTAATGGCCACGTCTTCGTCAGGCAGCTTGCCGTTCATGGCTTTGTATTTTGCTACAAAATCAGAGTTATTCATCCTCTGCCCGGCCAGTGTCCCTTCATATGGAGCATCATCATGCCACGCGGCGTAAATCATGATTCCTTCTGTTGCATCCCCAAGCCCCTCAAGAAACTCTGACTGGGTACCTTGAGTCAGCATCAGGTGTTTTGGATTATGGCGTACGGTTTTGAGTGCACGGGAAAGCTGAACCGCTTCCTCCGGGGATGCCATCATACCGATTACCATTTCTGCACCTGAATTTTTTATTGAGTTTGCTAAAGTCAACCAATCTGAGAAACCTTCTTCGGGCCATTGTTCATGATAGACTAGTTTCATTCCAGCTTCGACTATGTAACCCGGGGCCATGTCTTCAACAAGTTTGCCGCTGCCAGGTAATTTAACTTTCTTGCCCAGAAGACCATTTGCAATCGAATTGGCGAAAAAATCGTCAGCATGTACCAACGCCACCGTCTTCGGCTGATCTGAAGCCGATGCACGATCACGAACCACTGCAAGCAGTTGCTTGCCATAATATTCAGCCGGATTTGACTGGAAATAAAAAAGATTTTTGAAACCACGCCTGTAGATCCTCAATGCTCCACCTGATGGTATAGGTAGAACATAATTGTATTTAGCAAGGATTGTGGAAGTTGGAAAAGTCAGTTTGCTTGAAAAGGTGCCAAATACTAAATCAACCTTGTCTACATTTATAAATCGCTCGTATTGAGAAATGGAAGTTTCAGTATCAGAACGATTATCTATTGCTAAAAGTATTACATCTTTTCCTAGCCAGCCGCCGTTTTGATTTATGATATCGACGCACATCTGGTAACCTTCAAGGTGCTTCGATCCAGGAACCGCAAACATTCCGGTCAAAGGCATTGAAGCTCCAATTTTTATTGTCTCAGCAGCATAAAGACTAAATGAAAAAAATAGTGTTAATGCTGTTAATGCTAATTTTTTTATTCTCATACTCCTCCTTAATTAATGAAATTGAAAAAATTAACCTAGTGCAAAAGACTAAGTCTATGAACTTAGATAAACTCTAAACTAAATAAAATATGTTGTCAAATCATTTTAGGAAATTAAATCTGCACGTTTTTCCTTTAGTAAAAAATTTATATCTGTAAATGAGTTGAAGAAAATAAGAGTTCTCTCAGTAATGTTATCAGATTGCTAAAGAAGAGAGAACTTGCTGATCATGTGTGTAAAGCTATATCGTCATTCGTTGCACTCGATAGCCGATCGAAGACAGCTGCGTTGATAACTATCAAACTTCAGCAGCAGCATCTCGTACTCGATCCTGGGTGAATGGAATGCGACGCAGTCTTAATCCGATAGCGTAGAAAATGGCGTTGCCGATGGCAGCGGCCGTTGGTCCCTGGGTCGCCTCACCTGAGCCGAGGAAAGGCTGATCCGGGCGGTCGATCAGCACAGTTTCGATTTCCGGCACCTCTGCAAAAGTTAGTATTGGATAACTTTCCCAATCCCGACTAACAATCCCCTTGTCGTCAAATTTTACCTGTTCCTTGAGTGTCCAACTGGCAGACTGCATCAAGCCGCCTTCAAGCTGGTTGCGCAGTCCATCGGGATCGACGATTTGGCCAGCATCCGCTGCAATCACCGCCCGCAGAAGCTGTATGGCACCATAGTCATCGACGATGAGGTCAATGACAACAGCTACATAACATTTTGAATTCTTGTAACGTGCAACGGCAAGACCCCTGCCATGCCCGTCGTCAGCGCTGCTGAAACCAGAATTTGCCTTTGAGGTTGCTGCTTCAAGCACAGCCCGAGCGCGATTATCGCTCAGATGGGCCAGACGAAATTCCAAGGGGTCCATGTCTCTGAAATGGGCCAACTCATCCATGAAAGACTCGATAGCGAAGACATTGGCGTATGCACCCAACGAGCGTAACGCAGAGACTCTCAATGGCAAGTCATGTACCAAATGCTTTACTACACGGCGATCGGCAAAGTCATAAATGGGATCAGCGTTACGATGAATGCCAGTGTGAAACCCGGGGGTGGGCTTCACCGGCGGTGCTGGACGCGGGGATTGCAGATGCCATGCAGCAAGCAGGCGAGAATTTTCCCTATGAGCTGAGGGCCGGCTCATATGTGTGTCGCTAAATGTCTCGTGATTCCAATAAATAACTCGGCCTGTGTCATCTAGGCTTGCCTGTAGTTCTATTTGCATGGCAGAGCCAAAGGGCTCCCAAGCATGTTCATCGGCACGTTCCCATTTCAACATAATTGGTCGTCCTGGAACAGCCCGCGCCGCCAGGGCAGCATCCAGGGCGACGTCATCAGCTCCGTTGTGGCCGTAACAACCAGCGCCCGGAACATGTACCAAATGGATCTTGTCCTCTGCCAACCCCAGAACATCTGCCAGCGCGAGGCGGAGGGGGAAAATACCTTGCGAGTGTGTCCAAACTTTGAGGACTTGGGCATCGTATAGGGCAATTGCTGCGGACGGGCCGATGGAGCCATGCATGTGGTAGGGTCGTTGATACGTAGCTGAAAGGGTTTTAGACGAATTTTCAGGCGGCCTAAACGGTTGCACAGGAGACTCTTTTGCGACCCCCTCGACGACCGGCAGGCTTTGTCTAGGATTGTTTTTGAGCTGAACAAAAATGTCTTTCGAATTAAGCTCTTTGCTTTCATCCCAAACAGTTATTCTTGCCAGTTTACTGGCTGCCCATATTGCCTGTTCTTCACGTTCGCAAACGACCGACAGGAAGCTCCCATCAAGTATAACTTCGATCACTCCTGGCATTGCACGAACTTCTGTGTCATTCAGATCCTGAATTTGGGCGTGGTAGTTGGGCGGTCGAATGACCCTGGCGTGGGCCATATCTGTAAATTCCATATCGTGTACATAAGTCATCGTGCCTGTGACCAAGGCTTCGAGCCCGACGGCTGGCACCGGGTTGCCAATCAAATGGTATTGGTCTGGACTTTTAGGTAGGACATCATCAGTAACCGTAATTTTGAAGTGCTTGTCTCCGATCAGATCCCAATATGTCACATTTTTATTGGTTGTGGCCCCCCCGATTTCGCCGTCAGTCACAGAAAGGTTTTCCACGGGCTCTTCCAGGTGCTCCGAGGCCTTCTCCATAAGGGCCCGACGTGCTTTCGCCGAGGCTTGGCGAAGTGCTATGCCACTGCTTTCCAAGGAATTGCTTCCGGCGGTATATCCTTCATTGGGTGAGTTGTCCGTATCTGCTGTCAGGACCGTGATCCGTCCGGGGTCAACATCAAGTTCTTCTGCCACAATCACGGTCAACGCGGTTGTCAGCTTCTGGCCCAATTCAACCTTGCCGGTAGAAACCGTGATTCGTCCGTCTCTGTGGAATTGCAGCCAGGAGTCCAAGTCAGGATTATTGCCGAAACTCGATGAAAGGGTCATAAGCTTATCTCCTTGGCTGCCCGCTTCACCGCTTTGAGGATTTGTCCGTGGGTCCCGCAGCGACAGAGATTATCAGACAAGGCCTCACATATCATTTCATCGTCAGGATTTGGATTTACATCCAGTAAGGCCTTTATCGCCACTATAATACCAGGTATACAATACCCACACTGGGCAGCGCATTCAGTGACGAAGGCTTGTTGGATCACGTGCAATTTATCTGGCGTACCTATGCCTTCGATGGTGGTGATTGAACTTTTCTCAAAGGCCTCCACTGGGGTGTTGCAGGAAAATTCTGCTTTGCCGTCAACTATGACCTTACAGGCGCCACATTGCTCAAGCCCGCAACCGAGCTTCGTTCCTTTGAGCCCAAGATCGTTACGGAGTACATAAATCAAGGGTGTCTTCTCATCAACATCAAGGTGATGCACTTTACCATTAACATTGAGACTAACCTTGGGCATGCGTTTTTCCTACGGAGATCATATGCCTAGTAAGCACTTGGAAGTGGTGTTGAGAATCAGCGCTTGATCGTCCCCACTCAACCCCTTGTGCTTGGTGGCAATCTCAATCTGGCGTTCCTTGGACTTGTTCCAGCAGGAATCACTTCCCAGCACAACACGGTCAATCTCGTCTTGGTTCTCATAGGAAGAATTGACATTGAATTCGGTGCCTTCCTCTTCAATCAGAATCAAGTAGCTTTCTTGACAGTTGTTTGCGTGGATACCAATAAGTAGTGTCTTTTAGGGATTTTTTTCCAAGAATTTTTATCCCTTTAAAGAATCACTGAATTCAAAGGCAATTCTGATTTCTCAAAAAAAAGGGTAGTTGGAGCAAAAACTCACAACTACCCTTAAACAAAACATTTCAGCTATTGGATCACCAGGCAGGTTTAGGACTGATCATTGATGAAGCCTGGAATTCATTGGTTGGATAAATGAATTTCAGTTTACTGCCCTGCCATTGTACTATCAGAGCCTGCTTATTAATCGGCAATCCAGTTGAATCCCAGTAGTAATCTCCAAGAATCGTTTTGACCGGATTTCTTGAAGTCCTCGTATGCAACCAGGACATGATTCTGGCATTGTCCACTGAACGCGTCGCATTGACTGCCTGGTCAATCCCCTGGCAAAGGGCAAACGTAATGGCCACGTCTTCGTCAGGCAGCTTGCCGTTCATGGCTTTGTATTTTGCTACAAAATCAGAGTTATTCATCCTCTGCCCGGCCAGTGTCCCTTCATATGGAGCATCATCATGCCACGCGGCGTAAATCATGATTCCTTCTGTTGCATCCCCAAGCCCCTCAAGAAACTCTGACTGGGTACCTTGAGTCAGCATCAGGTGTTTTGGATTATGGCGTACGGTTTTGAGTGCACGGGAAAGCTGAACCGCTTCCTCCGGGGATGCCATCATACCGATTACCATTTCTGCACCTGAATTTTTTATTGAGTTTGCTAAAGTCAACCAATCTGAGAAACCTTCTTCGGGCCATTGTTCATGATAGACTAGTTTCATTCCAGCTTCGACTATGTAACCCGGGGCCATGTCTTCAACAAGTTTGCCGCTGCCAGGTAATTTAACTTTCTTGCCCAGAAGACCATTTGCAATCGAATTGGCGAAAAAATCGTCAGCATGTACCAACGCCACCGTCTTCGGCTGATCTGAAGCCGATGCACGATCACGAACCACTGCAAGCAGTTGCTTGCCATAATATTCAGCCGGATTTGACTGGAAATAAAAAAGATTTTTGAAACCACGCCTGTAGATCCTCAATGCTCCACCTGATGGTATAGGTAGAACATAATTGTATTTAGCAAGGATTGTGGAAGTTGGAAAAGTCAGTTTGCTTGAAAAGGTGCCAAATACTAAATCAACCTTGTCTACATTTATAAATCGCTCGTATTGAGAAATGGAAGTTTCAGTATCAGAACGATTATCTATTGCCAAAAGTATTACATCTTTTCCTAGCCAGCCGCCGTTTTGATTTATGATATCGACGCACATCTGGTAACCTTCAAGGTGCTTCGATCCAGGAACCGCAAACATTCCGGTCAAAGGCATTGAAGCTCCAATTTTTATTGTCTCAGCAGCATAAAGACTAAATGAAAAAAATAGTGTTAATGCTGTTAATGCTAATTTTTTTATTCTCATACTCCTCCTTAATTAATGAAATTAAAAAAAATGACCTAGTTTAAAAGACTAAGTCTACAAACTTCAGTAAGTTTTAAACTAAATAAAATATATTGTCAAGTCATTTTAGGAAACTAAATCTGCATGTTTTTCCTTTGTTCAAAAATGTATATCTCCTTTAGAAGGTTGAAGCATTACTAAATGAGGCTGGTTCAGATAAAACCCGAATTCTACAAACAAA
Organism: SAR324 cluster bacterium SAR324-CTD7B; assembly: GCA_002082305.1. Lineage (GTDB taxonomy): Bacteria > SAR324 > SAR324 > SAR324 > NAC60-12 > Arctic96AD-7. Next base: position 1,452 of record LSNO01000084.1, on the reverse strand, counting down.
TATATGGCTTGACAAAATGGCTGATTTTGACTAAATGAATTAAGTTTGGGATGCTTGGATAACACCTGTAACTTCTCCGGCACACGCCTGTGGTGAGGCTAAGTTTGCTGTAGCGGAATACAAATGGAACAGGGATAATAGGACAGGTTTAGCCTGTTTTATTTGAAAATGGTATGGCATATGGGTCTTTTTCTCAGTATGGTTGCCATCTGTTCAAATTCTGTCGTGATGGCCTTTAATGGTCTATAACTTTAGCTTTTAATTTTTAGATAATAGTCCCTTTCGTATAGTTTTAGCGGAACTGTCGCTTAATTCTTTAAGCAGGAATTTTATGGAGAAACCATTTTAGTAATAGTTCATTGCAATGAGTTGATGAATAATTTAGGTTAATCCAGTGACCCCAAAGATTCTAAAGATTTAGTAAGCTTTTCTGTAGCTTCTTTATTTCTTAGTATCTGCATTATCATAAATTTCCGTGCTCCACGTTCTCTACCTCTATCGAAAAACTCTTTGGCCTTCTTGGTATTTCCATTACTAATTGAAGAGGGAAGTATGAAAATTTAGAAATCTCACCCTGCAAACAATATAATTTTTCAGGAAAGAATTTGTTTCTTTTCATTATCAACTACAACAGGACTCTCATAAAAATTAATTTCTGGTTTTGAATATCTATCAGTAATCCAATTAACCCTATCTTCATCAAACCAATTTTTAGCATCTTGCATACTATCAAAAGTATAAACACCACCAGCAGTATTATTCTCAATATCAGCGATATAATTTTTTCTTCTAAGACCCGGAACATCTTGATATAAAGTAGATGTCTCAATAAATTTTTCTTTTAATATATCTGCATCTAACTCATCTGAAATCTTAAATGTAACAATAACAGTAATCATTTTATTCTCCTTTATTAAATTATTACCACACGATTTTAACACTAAAAGGATTGACTGTATATTGCCGCCTTCCTACTGCAGATAAAAAATAATTTATCATTCATCACAAAATCTAGCGGTATAGCTGAAGGGGGTAATTTGCCCCTGGAGTATCGTTAAATACCCTCTCAGAATATTTCTCAAAATATCTCCAACAGTCATTGCTCATGAGAGTTTACTAAAAATACCTTTTGAGAATCACTAATTCTTCACAGTCAGACACCCTCCAAGTAAAATCCCCAATTCTTGTAAAACAAACCGATTGATGTTATATATTGGGTTACCCTGAACCACCAATAGGAACCCAAGTGAAACATATACTTATCTTCTTCATATCCCTGCTAATGGCTTCTCTTCTGCCACTTCAATCCGAGGAAAATGGAGTTTTGTCTTGTTAAAATAAGTTAAGGCTCAAAAAAGTCATGCCATGAAAAATGTTATTCTACTGATAATCATTATTTTAGCTGGATGTTCAGCAAAACCATATATCGTTAGTTACGCTGAAAAATTTGAA
>LSNO01000083.1 GCA_002082305.1 SAR324 cluster bacterium SAR324-CTD7B | reverse complement strand
TAATTATAGCTCATTTCAGTGAATTGCCTGCACCAAAGTAGAATTACAGCTTGTACTTTCAGTAAATTACACCGATAATATAAACAGAATCCCCGTCTTAAGGACAAAACAAAAGTGATTCGTGCCTGCATCGTCCTCTTTTGGACGGTGTGGGCTTTATTTTTTTGCTGCAAGTGATTCAAGCCCATCTTGCAAAAGCCTTTCAAGTACTTCACCTCGTACTCTTACACACCTTCCAAATTTATTGACTGGAAGCAGACCTTTGAATATCCATGATCTGATAGTGGCTTTCTTTACGTTCAATATCTCACTCACTTCTTCAGTACTATAAAATTTTTCATTATTTATCATTTCAACCCTTTAGGTTATTGGTTAATATTTATGTTGACAGTGATTTAAAATATAATATACTCTACATTAACAACTGTCACTATCCTAATTAATAGTGACATACATTAATTATAACGTCAATATATATATAATATTTCGTCCATTGACATAATATGTTAGAAAAATGACAGATGGAAAAAATCAAAGTCAGTACTCATCCATTTAAGGATAGGTTGGCCAGTGTTATGAAATTGCTTGATATAAAGACACAAGCAGATTTTTATCGAGCTGCAAAGATAGATCCGGCTCAGTATTATAGGGTTACAGATGGATACCAGAATCCAGGCTTCGGATTTCTTGAGAAAATGGCAGTAGCTTTCCCTCAACTTAATATAAGTTGGTTTCTCACAGGGCAAGGTGATATTTTCTTGAATCCTTTAAATAACAAAGAAAAACAAATAATAGAGAATTTCAAAGAGCTTGATGAAAATATCAAAATTAAATATGAGGTGCAATCTGAGTTGTATGGTCTGGACGCAGATGAACTGTCTAAGCTAGAGCAGTCCATAAATAAAAATTCAGGGCTTAAAGTTGTAACGGACAATAAAGAAACATTACACAACCATTTGTTGTTCCTACAAGAAGTACGTAGGAAGAAGTATCTATTGTTGAAAGAAGGAAAGAAAAATTTGGTTGTTGTCATGCTAGGGAGTGATAATATTAATAAGGAACTTCTTGTTAATAAAACTGAAATTGAGGAACTAATCACTCTGGATCCAGAAGTCATCAAGTTATTACTTAAACTTTAACAAGAGGGGTAAGTATGGGTATCTTAGTTGAGTGTCCGGTATGCAAAATAAGAAGTGGACTTAAAAGAAAGATATGTAAATGTGGAAATAAAGTCCAAAAAGCAGACTCGAAAAATTATTGGATTGAATACTATTTAAACGGGAAACGTACTCGTGAGAGGATCGGGAGAAGTAAACAAGCTGCTGAGAATCGTTTCCGTGAAATACAGACAGCGAAGGCTGAAGGACGACATATAAACAAAAATATGAATTCCCTGGTAACCTTAGGTGTTTTGCGGGATTGGTATCTTGATTTGCCAGAAGTGAAGCAAAAACGGAGTTTCAAAGATATTCAAATATCAATCAACATAGTCGTGAATCATATTGGTGAAAAGCTTCCTCTAAGTCAGCTTGGACCGATACATATAGAAGAGTTCCGTAAATTCAGGCTGAGAGAAAATACCATTTGGGGCCGTCCAGCAAAACCTGCAACTGTAAACCGTAACGTGGCCAACTTTCGTGCCATGCTCAATCGAGGTGTTGATTATGGGAAGCTGGAAACAAATCCTGTAGGGAGAATAAAACAGCTTGAAGAAAATAATATTCGAGAACGAGTTTTGTCACAGGATGAGTTTAACCAATTGCTAAAAAACTGTAACGGGGAAATGAAAGGTCTTGTGTTGATTGCCTATTACCTGCCAATGAGACAAGCTGAAATATTGAATCTTACCTGGGATGAGATAGATTTCAAAAATACATTCATTCGTCTTGGTGCTAGTCGTACCAAAAACAAAACAGTAAGGTCCATCCCTATGAACCCAAAGATCAAAGCTTATTTTCAAAATTTACCAAGACCTCTTCAAGGTGGATTTGTATTTTCAAAAAGATGTTTTAATAGAAAGGCATACAAAAAAGCAGTAAAAGCTGCCGGACTAATAGACTTCACATATCATGATTTGCGTCACTGTGCTATTAATAATCTGAGGCTTGCCGGGAATGACCATTTTGTTATTAAACGGGCTTCAGGTCACAAAACAGACTGTGCTTTCAAGCGCTATAATTTAGTCACAGAGGAAGAAATGAAAGGGATGAAATGGTTGGATGAAAAAGAAGGGAAATCCGGAACGATGGACACCTATATGGACACCATGCCAAAATTGAAAAACACCTAAATAGAGCTAAGTGCCTGCTATATCTGGCTCCCCAAGCCGGACTCGAACCAGCGACCCGATGATTAACAGTCATCTGCTCTACCAACTGAGCTATTGGGGAACATAATCAGCTTTAATTTGGTAAGTTAAAGTTAAACGATTTTGTTTAGAATTTCAAGGAATTTTTACTGAAACATAATTATAACCCAGCTCTAATCAGGAAGAACTTGCAACAGAAAGCCCTTTAACGTTAAAATCATAGACTTATACAGTTTATTTATGCTATATTCGGCATGAAGCTTGAAGGTGTTATAAACTCCTGCGTCAAGGCTTCCTGCTATTTTTTAGATACTGGGACCAAAATACTTTGCGGATACACAGCCCGGAACACATTAGAAAGTCACCAGCACTGAAAAAAGAATGACCGCCAAATCCTCCCGCCAGACAGAACCACAAAACATGATTAATGCCAGAATGTACAACCGCCCAATTGCGATTGTCGGCATGTCTGCATTGTTTCCCGATGCTCCAAATTTGCATCAGTACTGGGATAACATCATCAATAAAATCGACAGCATCATTGATATTCCAAAGTCACGCTGGAACATTGAAGATTATTACGATATTGATTCTGAAGCTCCAGACAAAACGTACTGCAAGCGTGGCGGTTTTATCCCGGACATTGATTTTAATCCAATGGAGTTTGGAATTCCACCAAACATTCTGGAAGTGACAGATGTTACTCAACTGCTGGGACTGCTGGTTGCAAAATCTGCGATGAAGGACGCCGGTTATGGAGAAACAAGTGACGAGGTACTTGACGCAACTGGCGTGATACTTGGTGTAACATCCGGAATGAAGCTACTTGGCTCTCTGACTTCACGGCTTCAGTATCCAATCTGGGAAAAAGTTTTGCGGCGCAGCGGAATTTCAGAAAGTGACACGGGGCAAATAATTGAAAAGATGAAAAAAGCCTATGTTCGCTGGGAGGAAAATTCATTTCCCGGTTTGCTGGGAAACGTTATTGCCGGACGCATTGCCAACCGTTTGAACCTGGGTGGTACAAACTGTACGGTTGATGCGGCCTGTGCGAGTTCACTAAGTGCCATGAAAATGGCTATTAGCGATTTGCTGGAATATCGCTCAGACATGATGATTGCCGGCGGCGTTGACGCGGATAACTCTCCTATGATGTACTTGTGTTTCAGTAAAACACCTGCTTTCACAAAGGGCGAAAATCCAAGACCCTTCGATGAAGATTCAGGCGGCGTGATGATAGGTGAAGGACTGGGTATGGTTGTCCTCAAACGTTTGGAAGATGCCGAGCGGGACGGTGACCGCATTTATGCAGTTGTAAAAGGGATTGGAACCTCAAGCGACGGAAAATTCAAAAGTATTTATGCTCCACGTTCCGGAGGCCAGGCCAAAGCATTGCGCAGGGCTTATGAAGACGCAAATGTGGAACCGCTCTGCATTGGGATGCTTGAGGCACACGGTACTGGAACTGCTGCAGGTGATGTAGCAGAATTTGAAGGATTAAAAGAGGTTTTTACTGAAAAGAAACCTGAAAAATCCTGTTATCCGGATTATCAGCATATTGCTCTCGGCAGTATTAAATCCCAAATTGGTCACACAAAAGCTGCCGCGGGAATTGCCGGTTTGATCAAAACAGCACTTGCCCTGCACCACAAAATTCTTCCTCCTTCCATCAACATTGATCGTCCCAGCAAAAAACTTGGTATAGAAAATACTCCATTTTATCTGAATACTGAACCGCGGCCTTGGATCACCGATGGAGAACCCAGGCGTGCGGGCGTGAGTGCTTTTGGTTTTGGAGGAACAAATTTTCATTATGTTTTAGAAGAATTCCAGGACGTTCATTCCGGCCCCTTCCGGATGCACAAAACATCTCAGACTGTGTTTTTGTCCGCAGCAACTCCCAAAGAACTGGACAAAGCCTGTAACAATTTGCTGGCAGAACTGGAGACAGAAGGAGCAGAACAGCGTCACAGTCAACTGCTTGAAAGTTCACGGGAAAATTCGATTCCCAAAAAACATGCACGGTTGGGATTTGTAACAGATTCCCTGGAAAACACAGTGGAACTGCTTGGGCAGGCGATCTCCACACTGGAAAGTAAAGCTGACAAAACAGAGTGGAACGTAAAAGGAATCGTATATCGCGAAAAGGCGCTGGAAACCAAAGGGAAAGTAGTCGCGCTTTTCTCCGGACAGGGTTCTCAATATATGAACATGGCTAAGGAGTTGTTTTTTAACTTTCCTGCCATGGCAGCTCCTTTTAGTGCACTGGATAAGCTTTTTACAGGAAAAAACGGAAAGTCTGCTGCCGCTGCCAGGCCCTTATCTGATTTAGTATTTCCAATTGCAGTTTTTGAAGATGAAGAACTTGAAGCCCAGCAGGCACAGCTGCAGCTAACCGAAAATGTGCAGCCTGCAATTGGCGGAATCAGTGCCGGACTGCTCCGGATAGCTCGTGATGCAGGACTTCAAATAGATTTTGCGGCCGGCCACAGTTTCGGCGAACTGACTGCACTTTGGGCCGCTGGAGTGATTGCCGAAGATGATTATTACAAATTGGCCTACGCCAGGGGGCAGGCAATGGCTGCTCCGGATGATCCAGATTTTGATGCCGGAAGTATGTTGGCCGTCATGGGAGAGGTTGAGAAACTTGAAGCAGATCTCACTGAGTTTCCAGACGTAGTAATGGCAAATTTGAACTCCAAAAAACAGGTTGTGCTTGCAGGACCAACCGCAGATATTTTACAGGCACATGATGCCCTCAAAGTAAAAAAGTACACGGTTGTGAAACTTCCGGTATCTGCCGCATTTCACACTCCGCTGGTGGGACATGCGCAAAAACCATTTGCAAAAGCTATCCGCTCGGTAAAATTTAACAAGCCGCAAATTCCGGTTTATTCAAATGCAACTGCAAAAGCATATCCTGCAACAGCAAAAACAATTCAAAAACAACTGGAATCACATATTCTCAATTCGGTCAGGTTTCGTGAAGAAATTGAAAATATCCACCAGGCCGGCGGCCGAATTTTTATTGAATTTGGACCAAAAAACGTTTTAACCAAATTAGTCGATAATATTCTTTCCGGAGAAGAATACACTGCCGTTGCTCTAAATGAAAATCCAAAAAAAGACAGTGATCGACTCCTCCGGGAAGCAATGGTCAAACTATGTGTGATGGGATTGCCTTTACAGAAATTTGACCCATTTGCTCTACCTTCTCAGGAAGCACCGATAACAAAGTCGGCAATGAATGTTCGTTTGAACGGTACAAATTATGTCAGCGAAGCAACTCGTCAGGAATTTGAAAATACTTTAAATGACGGTTTTCAGGTTAGTAGTCCTGCTGCTTCCATTTCCAATTCCGGCTCAGTTCCCTCACCTTCTACTTCTACTGGCACAAGTTCTCCTGTTTCAGGTACTTCCGGTTTGCAGACAGCTACGGGCAATCAACAGTTGTTTGATGCTTCTTTAAAACTGAAAACTGAACCAGCAAAACAAAGACCAGCAAATATTTCTACAATGAGTAATCAACAACCTCCTTCTCAGCAATCTCCTGCTCCGACCAAACCCCTCGAAACAATGGAGAAAAGTCTGTCAGGTTTTTACCAGCATCAAAATGAAACTTTGCAGGTTCATCGGCAATATTTAGATCAGCAGGCTGAGTATGCGCGAACCGTTTACCAATTGATGCAGCAGAGGATAGAGTTGGCTTCACAGGGTGCAGCTTATCCTCCTGAAGTTGATCAGCAGATGCAGATGTTTCATACACACCAAAGTGAAACATTACGGGTACATGAACAATACTTGAATCAGCAGTCAGAACAGACTCAATCTGCTTTAAAGATCACTGAACTGCAGCTGGGAGGTCCCGGTCAGCAATTTTCTGCAGCGCCGGTCGTTTCTGCACCAATTCCGGCAGCAATTTCTACTCAAGTACAGCCAGTTCCGCTTCCAGCTGCAACAGCAGCTGTTCCTGTACCAGCGCCGGTCGTTTCTGCACCAATTCCGGCAGCAATTTCTGCTCAAGTACAGCCAGTTCCGCTTCCAGCTGCAACATCTGCAGTTTCTACTGAAGAAGTCACTGTCGCAATGATGGCTATTGTCAGCGAAAAAACGGGTTATCCACAGGAAATGCTGGAACTTGGAATGGACTTGGAATCAGACTTAGGCATTGATTCGATCAAACGTGTAGAGATTCTTGGAGCGGTTCAGGATAAAATTCCTGCATTGCCGGAAGTTCCTGGTGATGATTTGGCCGAAATGAGGACCCTTGGCGAAATTGTTGCGCATCTGCAGAGCAAATTGGGTACAGATGATTCTGCCCTACAAACTGCAGGCACGCTTACAAGTGAAATTACTGCTGCTGCATCTGCGGCTTCAAGCTCGGGAGTTTCCGCAGAAGATATCACTGCGGCAATGATGGCTATTGTCGGCGAAAAAACGGGCTATCCACTGGAGATGCTGGAACCTGGAATGGACATGGAGTCAGACCTTGGCATTGATTCAATCAAACGTGTAGAAATTCTTGGGGCGGTTAAGGATAAGATTCCTGAATTGCCGGAAGTCCCAGGAGATGAACTTGCTGAAATGCGTACACTTGGTCAAATTATTGATCACTTAAAGAGTAAAATTGGCAGAGATGTTTCTGAAGCTTCAAGAGAAATCCCGTCTACTGTCGCAATTCCAGATTCAGAACTAAACACTCAAAATCCAACACCAGACACTGGTCAGGATCCCGGTCCGGTTTTTATGTCAATTATCAGTGAAAAAACCGGTTATCCTGCAGAAATGCTGGAACTGAACATGGACTTGGAAGCAGACCTTGGTATTGATTCAATCAAGCGTGTTGAAATAATGTGGTCGCTGCAGGAACAATTTGAGGATTTACCGCAGATTGGTGCAAACGAAGTTGCGGAACTTAGGACGGTCGGTCAAATTATCGAGCACATCAAATCACTTTTACCTGCGTCCGGTGGAAAAGATGTCGTTCAAAAATCAAATCTTGATCTCGAGCCGGCACCTTTATCGGTAAGTGCAGGTTCTCCAGGCGGAAATGGAAACGGCAGTGGGGCAGTTTCATCAGACCCCGTTCCCGGTGAGATAGCTCCCGCTCTCTTGGCTATCATCGGTGAAAAAACGGGTTATCCTGCAGAAATGCTTGAACTGGGTATGGACATGGAAGCAGACCTTGGTATTGATTCAATTAAGCGTGTCGAAATTATGTGGTCTCTGCAGGAACAGCTTCCCCATTTACCGCAGGTCAGAGGTAGTGAAATGAGTGAACTGCGGACACTGAAGGAAATTGTTGATCATTTGAGTTCACTTGCTCCATCAGAGACTGCAGGAACAACTATTATTCCTGCACCTGTTTCAACAGATTCCGACTCTGTAAAAAAAAACTCCTGAACCCAAAATCTGAATTCTCAGTTCCAGAGCATCAAGTCACCCTTGGTTTAGCTCATGTGGTACCGCTGGCTCCACCGGATGTACTGCATGCGGAACTTCCTGAAAATCCCCTTTGTTTGATCACAGACGACGGTTCTTCATTGGCACCGGTTCTGGCAAAAGCTTTAAGTGAACAAGGATGGTCACCTGTGATTTTGCGTTTCTCGGGTATTTCTGAACTTGTAAAAAAGAAGCGAAAACCCTTTGCCAAAGAAATTCCACTAATTGAACTGTCTTCTTCAGCAGAATCTGAACTAGAAACATCACTCAAATCCCTGACAGAAAAACGCGGAAATATCGGCGGATTCATTCATCTTCACCCTGCTTCTTCAGCACCTGCTGAATCAAAGCTGGAAGATGGTGCCAATGCTTTTCTCAAGCAGGCATTTCTCACTGCAAAAAATGTTTGCACTTTCCTGAATGAAGCCGGAAAATCTGATTCAAGTCGCAGCCATTTCCTGGCAGTAGCCCACCTGGATGGTGAACTTGGAATGGGATCCGGACAGTTTGGTGCAGTTGGCAGTGGACTTTCAGGATTGATTAAAACAGCAGGTGTAGAGTGGCCGGATGTTTTTTGCCGTTTTGTGGATTTGCAGCCGGAGCTTACCGCAGATACTGCAGCAAGCTGTATTTTACAGGAACTTCTCGATCCGGATTTGCGGATCAAGGAGGTTGGCTATTCCGGATCAGGAAAGTCCGGTACCAGGCGAATGACAGTTCAACCAAAAATTATTCGAGATTTAACAACTAAAAACAGCAGTAAATCTTTAACAAAAAAATCTGTATTTTTGGTCAGTGGCGGTGCAAGAGGAGTTACAGCAGAATGTGTTGCTAAACTCGCTCAAACGCAGCCCTGCAGTTTCATCCTGCTGGGTCGCTCTACCATTGAAGATGAACCGGAATGGGCCAAAGGAGTTGATGAAGATAAGACAAAACTCAAGCAGGCGGCCATGAAGTCACTGGTTGATTCTGGAGAAAAACCGACTCCTGCAAAAGTAAATCAACTGGTTGGAAAAGTGGAAGCGGGCCGGGACATCCGGAAAAATTTGGAACGCATCAGCAATGCCGGCGGAAATGCGGAATATGTCAGTGCAGATGTAACTGATGCAAAAAAGTTGAAAACGGCAATTGCTCCGGTTGTTAAAAAAATTGGTCCGGTGACTGGAATTATTCATGGTGCAGGTGTTTTGGCAGATAAGCTGATTGAGAAAAAAACCAGCGACGATTTTGATGCAGTCTGCTCCACCAAAATAAACGGGATTGATGCTCTTTTGAAAAGCATAAATCCAAAAAAATTAACTCATCTGCTGTTGTTTTCATCTGCCGCTGGTTTTTACGGTAATGCCGGACAGTCGGATTATGCCGTTGCCAATGAGGCTCTAAACCGGATTGCACTTTTATTCAAGAAAAATAATCCAAAATGCCATGTTACATCCTTCAATTGGGGACCATGGGAAGGCGGAATGGTTACTCCAGAATTAAAAAGGCTATTTGAGGAGCGTAACGTTGAAGTAATTTCTGTTGAAGACGGAACCCGTGTGTTTGTAGAAGAGGTTACATCTGCAGGTCAGGAGAATCCGATTGTACTGATTGGAAATTCAATGGTGGTTCCAGGTGAACCGGAAAAAGGTATGCGAAAATGGAAAATATCCCGAAGAGTTAATTTGGAAGAAAGTCCGGTTTTTCAGGATCATAAAATTGGTAAAAATCCTGTTTTGCCTGCCGTCCATGCAATGGCCTGGATGGTTGATGTATGTGCACAGGAATTGCCTGGGTTCAGGCTGTCCAACTGTGAAAACTTTAAAGTACTGAATGGAGTAAAATTTGATGAATCCCTGGCTGCCGAATACATACTGGAACTGCAGGAGATTGAACGTTTAAACGGAAATTTTACGGATGTTGAAGTAAAGGTTTCCAGTCTCTCTGGATCTGAAAGCGGCAGCAAAAAACTTCCCCGTTTTCATTACAGTACTAAAGTTCGCATGGTTCAGCAGGTTCCGGAGGCACCGCTGCATGACCGGATTGATATGAGTAACTCACACAATCTGCCTGGTTCAACTTTTTATCAGGATGGCACTTTGTTTCATGGACCAAAATTTCAGGGAATAGAACAGGTGCTGAATATTGGTGAGCAGGGTTTGACTCTCGAATGCAGACTGCCGGATGTTTCTGCTGCAGAACAAGGACAATTTGCAACCAGTGATTTCAATCCATTTGCAGCAGACCTTGCTTTTCAGGCCATGTTGATTTGGGCCTGGCGTTTTCATCAATCCGGCAGCCTTCCCCTTAAAACAGATCTGCTGGAACATTTCCGCAACGTGGAACCTGCAACAAGATTTTTTCTAAGTATGAGTGTCAATAAAAGTTCTGCTTCTACTCTCAACGCAAACCTGTTTTTACATGATGAGCAGGGCTTATTATATACACGAATGTTGGGTTCAGAAGTTACTCTAAGTAAGTCCTTAAATGCATTATTTGGAAAAAATAACTAAAATAGAGTTTCAGAGTTTCAAAGTAAAAGAAGACACTAAGGCACTGAGTAAAATAGCAAAAGAAGTTTCAAGGATTCAAAGTATGGTCACGTCGTACCGTGCCCGTACTAAGTGGGCTGTTCTCGTACAAAGCTCACCGTGCCCCTACAAAGTTGGTAGCCCCGAACTCCGTTTCGGGGTTTGGTTTGTGTCGAAAATAATTGTTATTCTCGCCAAAGCGGGAATCCAGAAACTTGTAAGTGTCTGAAGCAATGGATTCCAGCTTTCGCGGGAATGACATACAAGTGTGTTATTTTTTCTTTTTAGAGGTTCTTCATACATTGACAAAAATAATTTATTGGCTAGCTGAAAAGAACAACACAGAAAGCAAATTGGAAATCAATAAATAAATGCAACCTATTGCCGTTATCGGCCTGTCATGCCTCTTTCCTGAGGCAAAAACCCCCGAAGATTACTGGAAAAATTTACTGCAGGAAAAAGATTCATGTACCTCCGCCGCTGCCGCAGACATGGATGCGGATCCGTCCCGATTTTTTGCAGAGAAAAAAGGGACTCCGGATAAATATTATTGTGCACGCGGTGGTTATATTAATGATTTTAAAATGGATCCAGATGGTTATCTACTGTCTGCAGAAACCATCGAAAAACTGGGAGCAACATTTCAATGGCCTCTTCACGTGGCTCGTGAAGCGTTGCGTGACAGTGGTTATATAGAAAACACCAAGATACTTAAAGAATGTGGCATAGTACTGGGTAACCTGTCTTTTCCAACCAAAGCATCCAATCATATACTACTGCCTTTGTACCAAAAAGTGATTGAGCCTCATCTGCAGAAAGTGCTGAATCGTCCTGATTTCAACTTAGGTTCATTTGCTGCAGAAACAGATAATGCTCAGCTGAATTCACATATTTCCGGACTTCCTGCAGCAGTTGTTTCACAAGCATTGGGTTTGTCTGCCCGAAGTTTAGTGCTGGATGCTGCTTGTGCGTCATCATTGTATGCAGTCGCGCTTGCCTGTCATTATCTGCACTCTGGAAAAACCGATTTAATGCTGGCCGGAGCGGTAAGTGCCGCGGATCCGTTTTTTGTGAATATGGGTTTTTCGATCTTTCAGGCCTTTCCGGAATCTCCTCAGACTTTCAATCCACTTGATAATAACTCTGGAGGGTTGCTTGCCAGCCAGGGAGCAGGAATGTTTGTTCTCAAACGTTTGTGTGATGCAGAGCGTGATGCTGACAAAATTCATGCGGTAATATCCGGAATTGGTTTGTCTAATGACGGACGGGGCCAATTTGTGCTAAGTCCGAATTCCAAGGGCCAGGTTCTGGCCTATCAACGTGCTTACGAATCCTCGAAAGTTCCTCCAGAAAAAATTGACTATATCGAATGTCATGCTACTGGAACTCCTCTGGGCGACAAAGTAGAATTGGACTCAATGGAACAATTTTTTGCGTCTCCGGACCTTCCTGAAGTAAAGAAAATTAAACCGCTAATTGGTTCTGCAAAATCAAACTTGGGTCATATGCTGACTGCCGCAGGAATGGGCGGAATGATAAAAGTTATTTTAGCACTCCAACATGGAGAAATACCTGCAACCAGGGGTGTTAAAGCTGCAATGACTTCCAAAAATGGAGGTGTTTCTGAAAAACAAATCGTCCAAAAAACCGCAGTGTGGCCACACAATCGAAAGGATCGCAGGGCTGCAGTGAGTGCTTTTGGTTTTGGAGGAACAAATGCCCACCTTATTTTTGAGTCAGGAGTTAAGGCTTCTAAGCGAATTGATTTTCCAAAAACTCAAAATTCACAGATCATGGCAATTGTCGGTATGGAAGCAATTTTTGGCGGATGCAAAGGATTGCATGAATTTTATCAAACGATATATGACAACAAGCAGCACTTCCGTTCTCTTCCGCCGGAGCGCTGGAAAGGTTTTGAGCAGCATCCGGAATTAAAGAATCATCCTCAGGGTGCATGGCTTGAATCATTTGAAATGGATTTTCTGCGTTTCAAATTGCAGCCCAACCCAAAAGAACGTTTGATACCTCAACAATTATTGACGCTGGAAGTAACAGACCGGGCAATTAAAAAAACAAAATTAGGAGAAGGTCAAAATGTTGCGGTACTGGTAGCCATGGAAACTGAACTTGAAATTCACCGGTTCAGGGGACGGGTTAATCTTTCTACACAAATTCAAGACAGCTTGCAAGCAGCAGGAATTGTTTTGAGTGACGAGGAACGAAAAGATTTGATCAATCTGGCCAGGAACAGTTTGCTGGAGGAAGTGCCAATTAACCGCTTTACGAGTTTTATCGGCAACATAATGGCAACCAGGATATCATCACTCTGGGATTTTTCTGGTCCTGCAATGACAATTTCAGCTGAAGAAAACTCAGTTCTGAGAGCACTCGAAATTGCGCAAATCTTGTTGCTTGAAGATAATGTTGATGCAGTAGTCGTAACAGCTGTTGATCTTGCGGGTAGTCCGGAACAAGTTTTGTTGCGTCAAAGAAATTTACCCCTGAATTCCGGCGAGGCTACGCTAAGTTTTGACAAGAATACCAACGGCTGGTTGATCGGAGAAGGGGCCGGGACGGTTATTTTAAAAAGTGTAGAATCAGCAAAAAAGGATGATGAACAAATTTTTGCAACAGTTGATTCAATAGCTTTCTCAACTGGTTTAACTCCAGAATCGGTTGAAAACGCCGCAAATCAGGCTTTAACAGAGGCAAATGTCTCGGCTGGTGAGATTGGAATGCTGGAAGTTTTCGGCAGCGGAAACACTGTTGAAGATTCCGCAGAAATGAGCGGGTTGGCTCAAGCTTATGCTAAAGTTGACGCAGGTTGTGCTTTGGGAAGCATCAAGTCAAATGTGGGGCATACTTTTGCAGCATCCGGAATGGCAAGTTTGATTAAGGCTGCGCTTTGCCTGCACCATCGTTTCATTCCCGGAGTTCCTGAGTGGAAGTCACCCAAAACAGAACTGCAGTCCGCAAAACAGTTTTATGTTCCGGTGGAATCTCGTCCATGGCTGATCCAATCGGGAATTAAACAAAGACATGCAGCCGTCAGCAGTTTGGGCATAGACAATATTTGTTCACATCTGATACTTTCGGAAGCATCACCCGAATTACGTCAAACAATTAAAGTTGCCGAATCTGGCGACTTGAATTTGTTTCTTGTGACAGGGCAGGAAAAATCCGCAATCAGCAAAGGGTTGCTTGAATTAGAAAAAGATTTGCTTTCCGGCAAAGAACCGGCATCTCTTGCTTACCAATATTATGTGCGTTCAAATAATAATGAAGAAAAATTTGCGGCAGTACTGATCGGCTCTAGTCGTGATGAACTGCAAAAAGAAATTGATGCAGCAAAATCCGGAATTGAAACTTCTTTTACCGGCAGCGGTGATTGGAATTCTCCACGTGGCAGTTATTTTACTGCATCACCTTTATCGCGGGAGGGGAAGGTTGCTTTCACTTATCCGGGAGGTTTTAGTGCGTATGTCGATTGTGGACGTTCTTTGTTTCAAATGTTTCCGGGTCTACACGAGTTGGATGAACAGTACCTGAATCAGACCGGCCCCGCAGATAAACGGCGGGGAAGCAATTATTTGGGGGAACTTCTCCAGGAACGGCGGCTGTATCCGCGAACCTTGGAACGCTTGACTGATGCGGAAGTAACGGAGTTGCAGAAAGATTTTATCCACACTCCTATTGCAATGTTTGAAAGCGGGGTCAGCTCTGCAGTGTTGAATACACATGTTATGCGCAAAGGCTTTGGTCTTGAACCGGACATAGCGTTCGGTTACAGCATGGGCGAAATTTCTATGCTGTATGGACTTGGAGTGTGGGAAAGCATGTCAAATATGAGCGACATTCTGAATAGATCCAAGCTTTTTGAAGAAAGGTTGGCCGGACCCATGAATGCAGTACGTGAAGCCTGGGATTTGGGACCTGATGAATTTAGACAAAAACCACTTTGGGGATGTTATTCTCTCCAGCTTTCTCCACAAATTGTACAGCAGGAAGTTGAAAACGAAGCGCATGTTTATCTGATTTTGATCAACACGCCGGAAGAAGTTGTGATTGCAGGCGAACCGACAGCTTGTGAGCGTGTGATTCAGCAACTGGGACGGCCTGTACATCCAATTCCGGTCACAGATGTGGTGCACTGTGAGCCGGTCAAAACAGAATATGAAGAAATTAAACGTGTTCACACAGATAAAGTTGTTGAATGTCCGGATATTGATTTTTATTCTGCAATCGATTATGAAGTTTCAAAATTAGACAGCAAAACATTGGCGCACAATGTTGCTACCATTTACGGAAAAACCGTGGATTATAGTCGTCTCATCGAAAAAGTTTATGCAGATGGAGCCCGTATTTTTGTGGATTTAGGACCTCGAACAACCTGCTCAAAGTGGATCAGTAAAACTTTGGATAAACGGCCTCACCTTTCGATCAGTGTTAACCGTAAGGGTACTGACAACAGAGAAATGATTCTTCAGGCTTTGTCCAGTCTGATAAGTCACCGAGTTCCGGTTAAGCTGGAAGCGCTTTTCCCGTCCCAGCCTGTCCAAGCGGAAAAACAACTTATGCAGACTATCAAACTTGGAGGCACTCCAGTTCAGCAAGTTTTTGAAAAAGGTGCTGATAAACTTTTTAAAGGCACTAAGGCACTAAGGCATCAAGGCACTGAGTTTCAAAGTTTCAAAGTTTCAGAGTTTCAAAGTGGGAGCGCGTCTGGCCGTGCGAGTACAAATTTGGTAGCCCCGGACTACGCACCGGGGAATGTTTCTGTTTCCTCTTTTTCACCATTTCCGGGTGAATACGGTTCTCACCGAAATTCGGCACACTCAGCATTTTTGAATGTTCGACAGCATGGAATGCGTCAGCTGGCAGAATTGATCAGTTCAAATACGAACACAAAAGGAATTTCAGTTTCCAATACTTTTCAACATACAGTTTCTCAAAAAACGACACCGGAGACACAGCAACCTGTACCACAAACAAAACCCTGCATTTTTGACTATCATGATTTACTGGAACTTGCAGGCGGCAGCATTGCCAATGTTTTTGGTGCCGAATATGCTGAAATTGATTCCTACCGACGCTGTGTGCGATTACCGATGGAACCATATTTACTGGTCAGCCGTGTGACACAGCTTGACGCAAAACTTGGAGAGTTCAAGCCTTCAACGATCACCACAGAATACGACATTCCAGAAAACGCGTGGTACACAACTGACGGTCAAATTCCGTGGGCAGTTGCAGTAGAGTCCGGACAATGTGATTTGATGCTGATCAGTTATTTGGGTATTGATTTTGACTGCAAAGGTGAGCAAGTTTACCGACTGCTGGATTGTACATTGACATACCTTGACGACATGCCGCTTGAAGGACAAACTTTGCGCTACGAAATATCTATCAATTCGTTTGCAAAACATGATCAGAATTTGCTGTTCTTTTTTAATTATGAGTGTTTTGTCGGCAACAAAATGGTACTCAGGATGGATAACGGCTGTGCGGGATTTTTCTCAGATGAAGATTTATCTCAGGGCAAAGGTGTGATTCATACAGCACAGGAATTAGAGCTCAAAGAAAAAGCGGATAAAATCAAATTCCCGCCGCTTCTTCACTGTACAAAAACAACATTTACTCGACAAGAATTACTCGAAATTTCAGCCGGAAATCCTGCCGGATGTTTTGGTCCGGAATATAATCAGCAGGGAAAAAATCCATCATTAAAAAATGCGCCGGATCAGTTTTTGATGTCAGACAGAATTATGTCAGTAGAGCCGCATGGTGGTCCGTATGGTCTGGGATACATAGTTGCAGAAAAAGATTTAGCTCCGGATGACTGGTATTTCCCATGTCATTTTAAGGATGATCCGGTTATGGCTGGATCCCTGATGGCAGAAGGCTGTGTACAGCTGCTTCAGTTTTTTCTTCTTCATCTGGGGTTGCAAACCTTAGTGGAGGACGCAACATTTCAACCGATTCATGGGTTGCCGCAAATTGTACGTTGCCGGGGGCAGGTGATTCCGGGCGATCCTAAAATGACCTATCGGGTTGAAATCAAAGAGATCGGTTTGGAGCCACATCCGTATGCAATTGCAGACATCGATATTTTGGTTGGCGACAGAATCGTGGTTGATTTTCGAGACCTGGGAGTTCAACTGGCGGAAAAAACTGGAAGCACCGGCGGCGGCAATTTGCTTCGTGTTTCTAAAAACCAACGCAAAGCATATTCCGGAGGAGAAATCAAAACACCGGATTCTAATATTCAAGTGCCGGAAACTAGTTACAGGCAGCTTGCTGCAGACGAACAGATGATTTGGGAATTTGCTTTGGGAGATGTGGAAAAATGTTTCGGTTCCGAATTTGCCATCTACAAAGGCCGTTCCATGCAGCGAAATCCGAACGGCGATTTGCAGCTTATTTCACGAGTCTATGATCTGCATGGCAAAAGGATGGAGTTTGATGAGCCGATGACCTTGGTCAGTGAATATGACGTTCCTGAAGATGCCTGGTTTTTTCGTAATAATTCTTATCCTGAAAACATGCCGTATTCCGTTTTGATGGAAATTGCTTTACAACCGTGCGGTTTTATTTCAACTCATTCCGGAGCAATTTTGACTTATCCGGAACTTGACTTGTATTACCGCAACCTTGACGGAAACGGAACTTTACTCAGGAATCCGGATTTACGCGGAAAAACGGTTTTGAATGAAGTCAAGTTACTAACCACGGTTGCCTCCGGAAACACTATCATTCAAACGCATCGTTTTTCTTTGAGCTGTGATGGACAAATATTTTTTGAGGGTGATACAATGTTTGGCTATTTTACCGGCGAGTCATTGGCTGCTCAAGTTGGTTTAGACGGAGGTAAAAAAGCCGTTCCGTGGATTGATGAAAACGCGTCTGACTCTTCAATTTTACTGGACTTGAACTCCGTTGATTACCGGAAGGTTTTGGGCGAAAAACCTGAGCATCCTCATTTTCATTTGTGTTCCGGACAACTCAGTTTTTCTGATATAATCCGGATCGTGCCGGAAGGCGGAAAATTCAGCAAGGGCTATGTTTATGCACGCAAAGAAGTCAATCCGGAAGACTGGTTTTTCCCCTGTCATTTTCACGGGGATCCAGTTATGCCCGGTTCACTTGGAGTGGAAGCAATAATTCAAGCTTTGCAGGCTTTTGCCTTGCAGCAGGGAATTGGAAACTCATTCAAAAGTCCAAGGTTTTTGCCTGTTTTGAGCAAGGTTGCCTGGAAATATCGTGGACAAATTATTCCACAAAATAAATACATGCAGCTGGACTTGCATGTTAAAAACATAGAGCAAAAAGAGGGGCAGGTGGTCTTGACTGCAGATGCAAACTTGTGGCGGGAAGATTTGAGAATCTATGAAATATTTGACATTGTAGTTGGAATTTCAGAAACAGAAAAATAAAACAGTTTTTTTGAAACTCCTTGGAGTTGTTTTCATCAATCGAATAATTTCTTATTGATATCATTGAAAAATATTATTTTTCAACAAGCCCGAAATATTTTGGTTGCAGGAAAAAAGCCTTGTACTATATTGAAAAATTTCAGTTGAAACAGTTTAAAGTCCGGACAGTTTTAATGAAGTTTTTACAGGAGGATAGCAAACTCCGCCCTCCCAACAACCCTGGAAGCCAATTTCCAGAATTCCCTTAGATTCTCCTTTGATTGTTGGAGTAAGATGTAACGTAGCTTCCACGACATTATGATAAATTTCACTTGAACCAAAAAAGGGGTCATCAATAACTTCTGGTGGAGGAAACTGAACATTCTCAATGATAAAATCTTTACTGGTGAAGATGAACTTTTCTTTGTATAGATAATAGAACTTTGGAATTTGCCAGCGAATAACTGCTTCGGAAGGTCCTACAATGATGTGATCCATCACAAAAGCTTCTTCCGGAGCAAGCGGTTCTGAACCGAATGGTACTTTCTCTGCAGCTGAAGCAAAAGTTGCAAAGCACAGAGTTATCAAAACCAGTAAGATTTTTGCTAATGTGTCACCATTCATATTATTTTCTTCCTAAAATTCATAAACTATTTGTTTTTCCAGTAAATGACAAGGATCATTTAAAAAAGACTTTTACTACAGTTCTTCCAAACGCACTTATTCATCGTGATCCGTAGTACTGAAAGTGTAGGTAGTCACTACACCTTTTTCATCAAACTGAATGACAAGATCCTTCGCCTCCCTTTTTCCAAAAAGAGAATAATCATAATTACCGTAAGTCCAGGCCAGTTCTCCATCCTGAATTCCTGAAAGCCACGGAGGTCCAAACAACTTTCGTGTCTCATTTTTGGTAGTCTGACCAATCTTAATCACAGATACATTTGCCTCAGGAAAGTCTTTTCCCAGTGTGACGCAGCCAGACGTAAACAAGCTTATTCCAGCTAAAAGAATCAAAATTATTGCAAAGTTTCGAATAACAAACCCCCTTTCAGTAGATTCAAAATGATTTCCAATATTCATATATTTACCTACACTCATGAGTTGTGAAATCTCGTAAGATATTGCAATTATTTACTGCAGTATGTCATCTCGACCAAAAGTATAAATCTGATAATATACTGATATTATATATAAATTATCACACACATTCGGGATAACACGAAATAACCTGTGACTGTCGAGTACCTTTATTAAAATATGTATATATTTTAAGGATTGCTTTGAGTTGCCAAAAAACTGTCTGCTGAAGATAAAAAAGATGCAGACCGTTCAAGAAAATCCCAGCTTTTACTATCCCAAAATTTATCTTCAAGGAACTCATCCAATCCAGAAAAATATGTTATTATCGGTTTCACGGGACTCAACTGTGGAATAGCAGATTTCTTACTTTGTCCCATCAAGGCAAATACAATATCACCGTTCATAGCCATCAAATACTCATAATCATTTGTATCTAATTCGGGATCAACAAAAATTTGTTTTTTCTCATCATAATAATTCAACTTCGAAAATCGAAGCATTTTTGAATAAGCCTTATTGTAGCTTTCATTTTGGAATTTGTCCGCCGCCCGCTGAAACAGTTTTGCCAGCAAAACATGATCCTGAAGACCGCTTTTACCACGCCACTGTTTTTCTTTGATAGTATAAAAGTGATAAATTCGCTTGTTATTGAGAATCATTCCGGAAAGAAAATCAAGTGAATGGATCACTTTGTTTTCGAGATTATTATCTTTTGAATAATCAAGTACATCCAAGAAATAAGTGAGTGTTACAGCTAAATGATCTGTAAAAACCTTACTGATTACCAAAGGCGGTTTTACATTTTTTCGGCGATTCTCATTCAAAAAATAATACGATGTGTCTGCTGCTTGAAAACTGAGAAAAGAACCAGTCTCCTCATCGTATAATGTATTAGACAAATAGTGAATACTTTGCAGAGCCACTTCAATGAATTTTGGATTTGGATTTTCCTCATTCACTTTGTACAAGAGTAAAACTGTTCCAGCATTAAGACCAGCCATTTTTTCATAATGAGGTACTTGCCAATCACCGGTTTCGGCAAAACGAAAAAATCCGCCTTCAATTGGATCATAAATTTTCTCAATTGCTTTTTTTAGTGTTTCAGAAATCCATAAAACTGAGTCCTGTCGATTTTCTCCTTTGGTAGATTTTATGAGATAGAGGAAAGTTTCCGGAAGGATTGTTTTTATTCCGTTTCCAACTCCATATTCTTCAGTATCAAAATTATCCAAAACGCCTTTAATGTAAGTATTGCGCATATTATCTAAAGTTGATTTATTGAATTTTGTAGGCGGATTATATTCAAATGCAAATATTTTCTCTCCATCAACAGTTTTTCCTTGTTTCACATTTTGAATCACATCCTGAATGACTTCAAGAAAAGGCTCTGCGTAAAGGGTTCCGGAATACTTATAATATTCTGATGTGTCAGGATTCAAAAATACTGTAAACGGAACTCCTTTTGCCTTATATTTTTGATAAGCACTTGTGTTGATATTTGCATCGATAAACACATTGACAAAATTTTCGTTGAGGTAAGAAATTACTTTTTCATCAGTGAGTGTTTTCTCGTTGAAGACATGACACCAATGGCACCATTGAGCGGCAAATAGTAAAAAATATGGTTTTTTCTTAAACCTGTTCTTTTGGATGACATTGGGATCATATTCTAGAAAATGGACATCAGAATCCTCATGCTCAAAAGCAAAAGATGTTGCATTCAATTGGAGAAACACCAAAAGACATAAACTAAATTTGATAAATGAATTCATGATCACTTTCCAGGTGATTTAAACGTTTTATTATTGATAACAAAACTGGTATCAATTTACTACCAAAAGTCGTTTAATTTGCGTAAGAAGAGGAACTGTATTCGTATCATGCGGGAATGTTTTTTTCGGTTTTCCGTCCGGTCCGACCACAAAAATATCATCTGAGTGAGAAATCACGTAGCCTAACGCAGAATCCTGAACAAGTGTTTTTTTGTATTTTACACCATATTGCTTTGCAACTTTGGTCAATGTTTTAATATCGTCAGTAAGTCCTACTATGTTTGGATGAAAATAATCTGTGTATTGTTTGAGTATCTCAAGATTGTCTTTTTCAGGATCAAGACTAATGAATAGTGCCTTAGTTCTTTTCAACTCATCAGGCGACATTTGGGAAAAGACATTGCTGATGGTGGCTAAGGAAATTGGGCAAACATTTGGGCAGGAGGTGTAACCGAAAAACAAGAGGACAACCGAACCACGTAAATCTTTGAGTGAGAAAGGGCCTTCTGTAGACTTTAAAGTAAAATCTCCACCATGAAAATTATTTGTCCCTGACACTTTTTTTTCGTGCGCCGTAAGTATAAAAATATATTCAGATAAGAAAAATAAAAGCACAAAGACCAATAAAAATATTTTGCTCTTAAAAAACAATTTCTTCCAGCACATAATTCATATCCTGCTCTAATGATTTTGCAAAATTCATCATTTTATTGGAGTTAAAAAGGCGGGCAAAGGAAGTCGGTTTTAGAAACGCGATATTTATTTCTTCTTGCTCAAAACGCTGGAAAACGACGAATCTTACTGGCATAAAAACACCGGCAAGAAAATTTGAAGAAATTAGCCCGCTGCAACTTTCGAGGTTACAAAATTCAACTATTTTGTAATGTTGGAAATCAATATCCGGAGCAATACCTTGACTATACCTTTTGTGGATATTATCTATATTGCTGATGCGCTTAATCAGATAGTTTCGTACTTCAATTTCTTTGATCAGATCATCAAGAAGATCTTTGAAATTTTTCCCCATAAAAACCTTTTTGACAATATCCTGAGCAACTTCCATCGTGTCATTTTTCTAGGTTGCTTTCGTCGGATTTTTTTTCTTTACGAGTACTCTGAAAAACTATTACACCAAAAGCAGGTCGTGTTACACAATCGCCAACCTGGCATACAAAGATTGAGGTTTAAAGCAGTTTGAATGAATTATACAGGTACTGCCAGGACACTAATTATTCACCTGGATTCTTGATTGTTTTGATGTAATTTATCAAATCCCAGCGGTTATTTTCAGATAAAATCAAGCCAAACGGCGGCATATCCGAACGTCCATTAGTAATAAACCAAAATAGATATCCGTCTGTTTCTTCACCTGTGTTGTTCCAGACCCACAGTTGCCTGGGCCAGGTAGTGAAGCTGTGAGCAACTGTTCCATAACCATTTCCACTTAAACCATGGCATTTAGCACAGTTATTTACAAATAACTTTCCCCCACGACTTGCTGAAGCTGCTTTATCCGTAATGGGGTTCTTCATGTTTGGAAACACTTCGGCAGTATCACCCAGGATTGCGATAGCCTCCTCTTCTTCATCAAGAATCGGAGCATTCGCCAGAAGGGGACCATGATGTACCTTGTACTTATGTCCTGCAGGATCCTCAATCTCTCCAATGACATTTTCAATTTTTTCTCTTGAGACTGCTCCGGAATCAAATTGAACAGTAAGAACCGGCCATCCGGTTTTTGTATTTTTTAGATTTAAATCAATTACTTTAACCTCTAATTCTTTTTCCAGCGCGGATTTCAAAGCCTTGGGACTTGCAGGCGAGATTAACCCTTCGATCTTAAACTCCTCTTCAATTGTTCCGGCAAAAACAGCATGGGAACCCATGATCAAAAAGAAGAATGACAAAATAATAAAACTAAATATTTTTTTCATAAACACCTTGGTTCATTTTGCTAACAAAATGGAGGATGCACTTAGTAAAACCGCCCTATAATTTTTTCTAAAAAGTCTAGTTACTGAATTTTATCTTTTTGGACGCTTCCCACTTTTTCCCTTGATTGTCCACAAAAACCACCTTGACAGGTGCTTCCTGAATGGCTTTTAATTTAAACGTGAACAATGGATCATCTGCTATTGCAGATGACATGCGAAAGCGGCTGACCAGTTGATCACCAAAATAGACAAACATGTTTCTAATGAAGGAAACGGGAATTGCCCTGCTAAATACCGGCTTTGTTTCAGCGTCAACTATTCCCAGGCCGGTAAAGGAGGGATGGTCGAATTTAACTTTGACCTTAAACACTTTATCTTTTTTGATACGCCTGGAAATTCTTATGCGTGGATCCCGGATTGTTTTTGCCATTGTTCTTCTCCATTAAAATTATTTAGATATCTTCATTAACTTATTGAAATCCCAAAATATTTATTCTATCATCCAAAGCAGAAGTTATTGGTGAATTCTTGCGGATATAGTTGATCAATTCTTCCACAAAAACTATTCCTGTGTCCTTAACTTTCGACGCCCCAAAAAGGGGGCCGTTCTGAAACCTTGTGTGTGCGGAAGCAACGCTGTAAACTGCATCTTTCGAGAATGGTTTCCCGCCAACTGTCAATGAGACAATTCTATTTCCGGGTGATTTTGCTAAATCTGCAACAAGTTTCATTCCGGAAAAACGAATCATATCTCCGCCAACTCTTGTGTAAGGATCTTTATTGACCACTGAACCCAAAATATTTTCGAGCAGAGTTTTTAGTCCTTTTCCTCCCATAGAATATGTAAAAACATGACCGTCTGTTGGTACAATGTTATAAACATCTTCAGCAGTTATTTTTCCCGGCATCATTGTCGCTCCATATCTCCAAGCAGGAAAAAAAGCGATGTCGGTTTTTTGAGAATCTCTCATTGCGTCAGTCAGCAAATTTCCCATGCTGCTCTGAAAATAGTCCCGCCGGTACAGCATGACTTTGGTCTGCCCAACCACTTCGCTCAACTGCTTTTTGTAAGGCTCGTATGCTTCTTCAATCAGTTTTTCAATTTCCGGGTCAGGCTCAATTTGATTCTGTCTTACTTTGAGTAAACGATAATCAAAATTTTGTATTTTCTTATCTTTAACATCAACATCAAGACTGACAACATATTTCCCATGTGCACCGCCCTGGAAGATGATGGTGTCGTTCCAGACAACAGGATCAAATACCTCGTCGTGTGTGTGACCGCTGAGATAGATATCAATTCCATCCACTCGCTGAGCAAATTTTTGATCTAAACCATAACCTCCGTGTGAGACGAAAACAATAAGATCAGGATTTTCATTTTTGCGAATATCCGCAATCAAATCTCTTGCTTCTTCTTCCTTGATTCCAAACTTAAACCATTTTGCGGCACCTGTAATTGCAGAAGTCAGAGCAGTCCAGGGATAAGTCAAGCCGATCAGGGCAACTTTCAAATTGCCGACTTTCTTGACAACATACTGGTCGAGAACAGGTTCCTCCCATTCTCTGTCAGTCAAATTGTAAGCAATTACAGGAAAATTAGCTTGATCAACCAAATCCAAAAAATGATCTTTCGGATATAAAAACTCCCAATTTCCCGGCGTCATGACATCGTAGCCAATGGCGTTCATGATTTTCACCATCGAAACACCTTTGTCAAAAAGTGACAATCCCGCTCCATGCCACGTATCACCCGCATCTAACAGCAGATTCTTTCCGGGCTTCTCTGCTCTTAGTTTTTTGATCATCGTGGCAACATGTGCCATCCCGCCAATTTTACCTTCTATTTCAGCCTT
>LSNO01000082.1 GCA_002082305.1 SAR324 cluster bacterium SAR324-CTD7B | reverse complement strand
TTTAAGTGCAGTGCGTTGTTCAGGCGAAATAGAATCAACGGAACGTTCCGGAAACCTTTTGCGGATAATTTTCAGAGAATCGCCTCTTTCCGCATCAAAATTTATTGCCAGAGGAACAGCTTCTTTAAGGAAAGTATCTACTGTTGGCAACACAGTATCGTCGAGAAGTATATTTATTGCCATTTTGATATTGCTGGATGTAGGAGCAGCATTTTTGTTTTCTGAATTTTCAATCAAAGAAAATTTTACATTCACAACAAAATCAGTTTTGGCGACATATTTCAATAAGAGCTCATTCAGTTTTCTGTTTACAATCTGTTCTTCATAAGGCGCAATGCTGTCAGAAAACGGTTTTGGGAAAGAAGTACGCTCCACTGAAACGGTATCTCCACGGTCTGCAAAGAAAAACTCCTGTGCAGGAATAAGTTTCTTTAAAAATAATTCCTGCGTCTCAGGCAAAGTATTGTCCAGCAAAACACTGACTTGAACCGATTTTAGGGCTTCCTTCAGCTCATGGTTTCGCTTTACACTTTCAGAGAGCCCGGATTCACCTTCTACTTCATCATCATTTGTATCAGCTTTTGAAGCATCGGAATCAAGTGGTAAGTTTTTCAGTTGCACTTCCTGCAACAATTTTTTGTCCCAATTAATTATTACAGAAACGTTAAAACGTTCCGGAGAAAGGTAACGAGACAACAATTGATCAACATTTATTTTGAGACTTTGTTCAAAAGAAGCCGTTCTTAGACTCAAACGTTTACTGGTTGTATCCTGTAAAGGTACTGCAATTACAAAATTTGGACTGTCGATTGGATGGATCAAATTGGATTTGAGATCACCACGCTGTAAAACAACCCGTAGAGTGCGTTTGTTGCCTTGCGTTTCTTCAATGACTGTAACTGAGTTTGTACCACCCTTTGTACTTTGATTGAACAGTACTTTTTTCTTTACGGGAAGTTCTACTTCAGGTTCAACAGATTCTTCTGTAAAAGAGCAGCCGTTTAGAACCGTCAATAAAAATAGACCAGCCAAACAATTTAATACAAATAATCTTACTGATCTGGAAATGGAAGATAGTTTCATGACACTGCGTATGTCTTTGAAAATCATAATTAAAATTAACTTTTACAGCCAACAATTAAATGAGATTGTAAACTTGGCTATCATTTGAATTTCCATCCAATTGATATAATTGATGCACCCGAAGCTGTAGCACTTTCATCAGTCGTCAGCATTACAAGATAATGGTAATTGAGCGTCAATTGTTCTGCAACAGATAAGCTAAAGCCTGTATTGAAATATGGTGGATTGCTAAAAGGCGTTACAGTCATCATACCCAAACCTGCTACTATAGACATTGCTACTTGTTCGCCGCCAAAGTTGAAAACGTCATAGCTGATTGTACCGTCAATCAAAAACCCAGTGATTGCTTTTTCATATTTCTCAGTCAAGTTTGAGTTGTCATCACTTAAAAAAGCGCCGCCGCCTGTAAAACTCCAGTCATTTGTAAGTCGGACCATTTTTTCTCCGCCTATGACTCTGGCCTGGTGATCAACGGAAGTGCTGCTGCCTGTTGAAGTACTGGTGTAAGTGATTGGAACTGTCATCTTGCCGTAGTACGCATGTATGTATGAGCCGCTTTTGGGAGGACTACCGGTCACGATTTTAGAGTAAACTATTTCTCCATTTTTTGCTTCATAAACGTTAAGTGAAATGGATAGTTGGTCACCTTCACTAGTAAAGACCGCAATATCGAGAAATCCTTTAACATTTAATTCTTTTGCAGTTTCTCTGCGAAATTTGTCATCAGCAATTCCCCGGCTAATTTTGAGAAAGCTACCTGAAATGTCTGTACGGATTTGACTGCACGGCTCACAGATGCTAATTTTCAGCTTGATTAAACTTGTGAGTGATTGTTGTAAACGCGCAGTAGCTACTTTGCGAAAACTACTCGGCAGGGCATCTCCATAGGAAATACTTGAAATTGCAACTGAACTTATTTTGGACTGCATGCTTTTCACAGAGTCCAGTAAACTTGGAGTGACTTGCTCCAACTGGGAGATCTGTCGATCTTTCCAAAAAACCGGAGCATCCTCTTCTGCAAGTACCGTGTTCAAACTAAGGACGGTAACGAATAGCACCAACAGCAATTTACGCATAAAATATTTCTTTTGAAAATTGTCAAAAACTTGGTGTGTTTTTTGCTGATTCTACAGGAGAAAACAATTATAGATACCTGTGAAACATTCTGCAACCTTCCTGCCATCATTGACTAAGTAAAATGCTAAATCGAATTGTTTTCACTGAAAAAAATCAAATTGCGACTTTGAAAGTCGTTGATGAGTTGAGGCATGTAGATATCAAGCCGGCAATGCATGCACTTGAAAAGAGTATTTCTTCAAGTAATTCGGAGAAGATTAATCTGGATTTAAACAATCTGCAAGTCATAAGCCATGATACACAGGAACTCCTGGGATTAGTTATCAGGCACGTACGACTGCAAAATATACCCATTACTATTTCCGGAAGTTCTCAGATTGATCCAGGAATTCTATTGTCGATTTCCGAAGGCAGACCCCAACTTCTTGAACAGCAGCAACAAGAAAAAGTTCCATTCAGGATAAAGCCAAAATATTTTTCTCGTTTCTCAAACCCTTTCTTTTCCAAAAGACGCAAAGATTACACCAATCAGGATCTAATTGTTGAGACTGAGGAAGATCAAAATAAAGCGGACAACCAACGGAAATCTGGTCAGAATGAAAAGCAGGAAGAAGCAGAAAATACATTTCGGGAAGTAGTTAATGAAAATTATTCACGCTGGCTTTTGTTAGGTTGGATCCTGTTTTTTAGTTTTACCAGCGTGGCTATCACGTTATTGATTTTACTCTGGCCGGAGTATCAATCCGGCAAAATTTATGAAGTCTTATTGTCCGACAATAAATCATTTTTGTTTGAAAAAAGTGAAGTGGCACAAAGTTCTTTTATGCAGACAACACCCGAGAGTTCCTTTATCCAGGCGGTAAAAAAAGAAAATTTAGCTGAAGTTGAAAGATTTATAGATGAAGGTGTTGATTTGGAACTGAAGGATCTCAATGGATATACACCTTTGTTGCATGCGGTCAAACAGCAAAATACTGAACTGGTAAAGCTGCTGGCAGAATATGGGGCGAATGTTGACACTTCAGATGGACTTGAAGACACTCCACTGGTTTGGGCTTCTTCAATGAAAAATGAGGCCATTGTAAAAGTATTACTGGAACATGGTGCTGATCCGGATAAAGGTAATTTTTCACCGTTAATGTGGGCTGCATATTACGGTAATTTACGGCTGGTAAAAATGTTTTTGGAATCAAGGGCAAATCTGAATTCACGCACTAACGAAGGCTGGACAGCACTAATGTGGGCAGCTGAGAGGGGCAATTTGCAGGTTATTTGGGAACTGTTAAAACGAGGAGCAAGTGTTAATATGCAGAATAATAATGGTCAAACAGCTCTAATGCTGGCAGCAGGAAGAGGAAGAACAAGTTCAGTAGGTTTACTGCTCAATAAAGGCGGTGATGCATTTGTAGTTGATTTTAATAAAAAAACGGCTGCTGATTATGCCCGTTCTAAGCAGCGAAATGAAGTTCTTCAAATACTTGAAAAGGAATTTGAATTGCGGTGATGAGAACTGTTTTTGCGGAACTGAAACTTTAATTTGCAGGAAGTGTTTGCAAAAGTGCAGACAAAACCCTGACAGCTTGCAGATTGTGTCCGCCTCCTGGGATAAGGATGTCAGCGTTTTGCTTGCTGGGTTCAACAAATTTTTCGTGCATAGGACGAACGGTAACAAGATATTGTTCGGTTACTGATGTGACAGAACGTCCCCGCTCGTTGATATCACGATCCAACCTCCTGATGAATCTTAAGTCTGAAGGTACATCAACAAAGACTTTTAAATCCATTAATTCGCAGAGTTGAGAATCATTCAGAACCAGGATTCCATCTACAATCAATATCTGGCAGGGGGATATTTTTTTTGTCTTGGAATTCCGCAAATGCTGTGGGAAATCATAAATAGGAACTTCAACTTTTTCCCCGGAAATCAGTTGTACCAGATGTTTCATTAAAAGTTTTGTTTCCAATGAATCCGGATGATCAAAATTAATTATGGTACGCTCTTCAAATGATAATTCAGGCCTGTGCCGATAATATGCATCATGGTGTAGTACAGCTATTTTCTCCGGACCTAAGCGTTCTACAATCTCATTTATAATTGTTGATTTACCTGAACCAGAACCACCGCTGATTCCTATCACGAAAGGTTTTGATCTGGAATTCTTCATAGACATAAATGCATCAGTAGTATATTTTGTAAAGCATTCGCAAGGACATCAGCAGCAGAAAAATTGCAAACCAGCGTTTGAGTTTTTCTTTATCCAAGCTGTGAGCCAGTTTTGCTCCTTGTGGTACCATGACCATGGTCATTGGAATTATGCACAAAAATCCTGCTAAACTGAAGTAACCATAGCTTAAAGGAGGAAGGCTTATACTGTTCCATCCACTGAAGATATATCCAATTACTCCAGGAATGGATATCATCAACCCTAAACTTGCAGATGTTCCTACAGCACTTAGCATGGGTAAGCTGTAAGCAGTCAAATAAGAAGTAAAAAAAACTCCGCCGCCAATACCCATCATTGCTGAAAATAGGCCGATTAATCCAACAACACTCCACACTTTAAGTTTTGCAGGTAGTTTGGTGCCAAGAACGAACTGCTTCTTTTGAAAAAGGTTTAACGCAATAACCAGGGCAAGCACTGCAAAAATGGCTTTTAGTACAGAACCACTAAGATTTCCCGCCAGTAATGAACCAATTAACGCACCGCCAGCCACAGGTAGTGCTAACTTACGAAACATAACTATGTTTCCGGAACCTCTTTTATAGTAAGACCAGGCCGATGAAATTGAAGTTGGAACGATTATCCCCAACGTAGTTCCAACTGCCAGGTGGGTTGTGAGTTCCGAAGAATAACCCAACTCATCAAATACGTAGAATAAAGCCGGAACTAAAATTATTCCTCCACCTACTCCAAACAGTCCGGCCAGTAGTCCGGCAAATGCACCTGACACCAAAAGTAACCCCAGCAAAGAAAGCAATTCAGGGTTAAAAAAAGAAGGATGCATGAAGTCTCAGATTATTGTATTCAACCAGAAAATTGCTGATAAATGGAGTATTTTCCTTTACAAGAGCGTTCTTATTTTCTTTGTGGTGCCCGGAAAAGGGAAGCAAACAAAGCTCTTAGTCAATAATTAAGTTTTAGGGATTTTATGTTTCTTAGTACCTTTCAGATTTGGAAAGCAAATTGGCAGAACTTCCGTAAAAGTTTTTACAAAATATGGAGTGATTTTTCCAATGATGCTTTCATCTAAATCATCAAAATCTTTTTTATTTTCAGCAGGAAAAATTAATTGAGTTATACCTGCCCGCTTTGCTGCAATAGTTTTTTCTTTGACTCCGCCTATTGGCATGACTAAGCCTGTGAGCGTCAACTCTCCTGTCATCGCAAGATTCGGAATAACTGCTTCCTGTGCAACCAGGGATTGAAGTGCGCAGGCCATTGTAATTCCTGCGGATGGACCGTCTTTTGGTGTGGCACCGGCTGGTACATGCAGGTGAACAAAATTTTGTGCAAAGAAATTCTTTATTTTTTCATCATTACTGCCAAGGGAGCGGATGAAAGTATAAGCAATTTCCGTTGATTCTACCATCACGTCTCCTAGTTGTCCGGTTTGTTTAAATCCAGGATTTTTGGCTTCAACATTGGAGGCTTCAATGAACAAAGTGGCACCACCGACGCTGGTATAGGCCAACCCTGTTATTACTCCAATTTTAGGTTTTTTGTAGCGCGATTCTTCTGCAAAGGCTTTTCGTCCTAACATATCCGGAAGATCGTCTTTGGAAATCTTAACTTGATCAATCTCCTCTTCTACAAATTTTCTTGCAGTTTTTCTCAGTAATTTTTTAAGATTATTTTCTAAACTTCGTACTCCAGCTTCACGGGCATAGCCATCAATGATTTCTCGCAATACTGGTTTGGGTAGTGAAAACTGGGTTTTTTTGAGTCCGTGTATTTTTAATTGTTTAGGTAACAGATGTTTTCGTGCAATTTCCAGTTTTTCTTCAAGGATGTAACCGGAAAGCCGGATGACTTCCATCCTGTCGAGCAGTGCCGGTGGAATTGTGTCGGTTTGATTTGCAGTACAAATAAAAAGTACTTTTGAAAGATCAAAACGTACATCCAGATAGTGATCCAAAAAGTCTTTGTTTTGTTCAGGATCTAAAACTTCCAGCAAAGCAGAAGCAGGGTCGCCATGAAAACTTGCACCAATTTTGTCTATTTCATCCAGCATAATTACCGGATTGGCAGTTTTGCAAGTTTTGATTGCATTAATAAATTTGCCTGGAAGTGCACCAATGTATGTGCGACGATGACCTTTTATTTCTGCTTCATCACGCATTCCACCCAGAGAAAAACGAAAAAATTTGCGTCCCAAAGCCCTGGCAATCGACTGTCCTACAGAAGTTTTCCCAGTACCAGGAGGTCCAACCAGCAAAACAATTGAGCCTGCCAAATCACCATTGATGATTCCTACAGATATCAATTCCAAAATTCTATCTTTGACATCTTTAAGGCCATAGTGATCACGATTGAGAATTCGAGCTGCGCGTTGAATATTAAAAAAATCTTTACTGTAGATGCCCCATGGTAAAATTGTCAGCCAGTCCAGATATGTTCGTGTCACGTTATATTCTGGTGAAGCAGGTTCAATTAATCGTAATTTTTCAAGCTCCTCATCTATACGTTCTTCTGCCTCTTCAGAGAGTTTAAGCTTTTTTATACGTGCTTCATATTTATCTGTTTCACTTTCAGAACCTTCCTTGGTGATTCCCAGTTCTTTCTTAATTTCCTTGAGTTGTTCACGCAGGAAGAATTCTCGCTGCTGCTGAGACATTCGGTCCTCTACCCGCTGAGAAATTTTTACCTGAAGTTTTGCTACTTCCAGTTCGTGCCTAAGCAAGTACAATGCTTTTTCGATTCGTATTTTTATGTTTTTTGTTTCAAGAATTTCCTGTAATTGTTTACCGGATGCAGTTGTCATCGATGCAGCAAAATCAGCAAGTGTCGCCGGATCTTTGAGATTGATGCGTCCCATCAAAAGTCCGAGTTCTTCTTTAAACAAGGGGTTTAGTTGTACCAGTTCTTTGATGAGATTAATGATGGAAACGGAAAAGGCTTTTAGTTCATCTTCCGACTTTTCTTCACCAGTTTCCGGTATATATTCCACTTTTGCCCTGATTATAGGATCTTCAGAAGCAATATCAATGATCTCAAAGCGATCCATAACCTGTACAATAATGTGCATCGGGTCGTTACCATGTTTTGAGGCCTGCACAATCTTTCCTACGGCTCCTACCTTCGATAATTTTTCTGTAATACCAGGTTCATTAGTGTGAGAATCATCATCAGGTTCATAGCTGTAAACCAACCCAACATAGCGGAGGGGGCCCTTTAATTCCTTCAGTAAAACTTTTTCCAATTTTTCTTCAGAAATTATTACCGGAAGCATCATTTTAGGGAATAAAGGACGATCGTAAAGGGGTACTATTAGCAGGGAATCAGGAAAAACATCTTCGCTAACGACAAGTGATTTGTCTTCAGGAAGTGCTTCTATAATGTTTTCCTGTACTTCAATTACTTCCTCTTGACTATCATTTTCGTTTTCAAATTCAGAATCAGGAGATTGAATCATAAATGCTTTTTTATTGATATTAGTTTGTAGTCAATGAATTTTATTTATTGAAAAATATTGATGCAGCCGTATAAAGTCCTTAAACCATATCATTTTGAGTGAAGAGAGGAATCTTGTATATGTGACCACACTAATATCATTAAGACATCTCCCTACGGTCGAAATGAACCAGCACCGAAACAGTCTCTAGATTATTCTTTTTCCATTTCCATTTCTGGATTACTGATTTAGGTGCTGGTTGAATTTCAAACTTTTTTTCGAAACAGTCAATATTAATCAATAAAAGCAGTTTTTTGTTTTGTTCAACAAATATTATCCAATATCAGTACTAGATGGTCTAGCCAGAAATTACTTGATTTGCATTTTTGTGAATTTAAAATGAATAGAGAGAGGGATTATTTGAAAGACTTTTAGCCGCCAATGAATTTGGGGAGGTTGGAAAAAATACCTTCCATGTAGGTAGTAGCCTGCGTGAGTAGCCATGGGAACAGGATAGCCAATACAGCCATCATTGCCGCCATTTTTGGGATGATTGCTAATGTTTGTTCCTGTATCTGCGTTACTGCCTGGAAGATAGAAACAAGTAAACCTACTACCAATGCTCCAATCAGCATGGGCGCAGCGAGAAGAGTTGCCATTCGCATGGCTTCAATCATAATTGAAACAACTAGGGCTTCTGTCATAAAAACTCACTTAGTTGTTTAAGAATTAAATTTCCATAAAACTTTTGACCATAGAACCAAGAATCAAGTGCCAGCCGTCTACAAGAACAAAAAGCATCAGTTTGAACGGTAAAGAAATCATCACTGGCGGCATCATCATCATACCCATTGCCATCAGAATTGAAGCAATAACCATGTCGATCACAAGAAATGGAACATATAGCAAAAAACCAATTTGAAATGCGGCTTTTAGTTCACTAATTACGAACGCAGGAATCATAACCCAAATTGGAATATCTTCGATGTTTTTTGGTCGTTCTATTTTAGCAATTCGAACAAAAAGAGCCAAATCTTTTTCACGTGTAAAATTTCCCATGAATCGTTTAATTGGTAAAGTGGCACGATCCATAAATTCTTCCTGGGAAATAGTTTCTTCCAGATACGGTGAAAGGGCAACTTCGTTGACTTCTTCCCAGACCGGCATCATCACAAACAAAGAAAGAAACAGTGCAAGGCCGATCACGATTTGATTTGATGGAGCCTGCGGAGTTCCAATAGCTTGTCTTAAAAATGACAACACAATCACAAATCTTGTGAATGAAGTTGTCATGATTAAAATAGCCGGTGCCATAGTTAGAATCGTCAGTAAAAAGACGATCTGCAATGTAGTTGCTACCTGTTGGGGTGAACTTGCAGTGTCAACGGAAATGTTGATGCCTGGAATTGGCGATTGTGCATAAAGCGGCATTCCTACACAAAAAACAGACAGCAACAGCAGGCTGCGAATTGAAAACTTTATACTTTTACATAAATAAAAAGATTTTCTGAAGCCTGAGCCCGACGTTGCAACTTGTTCCATGTTTTCAGTTAATTGAGTTTCGAATTGAAAATACAGCATGGACTCTATTTGATGGGTTTTAAGAATTTTAGACGTTCTGAAAGTTTGCTTGCAAAGTGCTGCATCACAGGATTCCCATGAGGCATAATTTTAGTTTTTGTCGGAATTTTTGAAAAATGAGTTTTGATTGTTGATTTTAATTCGTTATTATGATTGTTTGACTCTTCCAGGCTATTGCGGTTTTCAACATTAGATTTAAGGAAAATGTCTTTTTCCAGGCCTTCTAATTCAATTGAAGTATCAAAGTTATCTTTACTATTCTTGTTATTTGGTACATTCGTTTTAGTTTGCTCAAAGGGTTGCTCCGGATCTATTTCAGAAGATTCACCTGTCTGATCAATATTAAAATCTTTAGCATTTTCATCAGTCTGAATCGAATGGATAATTTCCGGATCTGTTTCGTCGTGTAATTCTGCGATCAAATTGATGGATGTAGGTGTTACACCGCAGGCGAACTTTCTTTCATTCATTTCGAAAACTATAATTTTCTGCTTTGGTCCAACATGATGGCTTGAAACCTGACGAATGCGTACATTACCCTGCATTGAGGAAAATCGACTACTGAAAAAACGTTTATATATAAAAGCTATCAAATAAATGAGAAATAAAACGAATAACAGAGACAAAACCAGTGTCAGCATTGTTGAACCCCAATCTTGTTCTGGTGTAGGAAGAAGACCATCTGCCAGAAATGAGGGTTGTTCATCTGTAGATTCTTTGGAAAAAGTAGAGGGGAAAGACTGGTCGGCTTTTACACGTTTTTCAATTTCTTTTGTCAGGACGTTTGTACTTGAAAGTGCGGGTGTGGCAGAAAAATTGTTGGGAAAACCAAGGATTATGTAGTTTCCGGAGTGGGTAATTTTTGGATGATCCAGTAGTGTCCGTGGAGACTGGAGTAAAATTTCCAGATGGACAAAATGTGTATCAGGAAATTCAACAGCACGAACTGCCTTGATTAAAGTATTGTCTTTTGCAGCAGTCAGCAGGGGGAGTGCAGGATCAGTGTGTGTAGAACTAAATCGCAGGCTCATTGAACCTGATTCAAAATTTATTAGTGGTTCTCCAGAAAATTTACCATCGAACTCCAGGCGAACCTGTTCTGTACTTTCAATGGAAACAACCTCAATGTTTTTCAGAGTACGCACTTCTGATGCGGCAGCAACTAAAATCCAATTTGACAAAAGCGCCAGCGCAATTCCTGCTTTTAGCCAAGTTGGCTTTGCGAAACTCATGCTTTTTTTCCTCAGAGTGCTGCAAAGCGATTGTCCGGACTGATGATATCCGTGATCCGTACAGCAAATTTTTCGTTGACTACAATAACTTCCCCGCGTGCAACCAGCAAATCGTTGGCGCGGATATCCAAAGGTTGTCCTACAAGACTGTCCAATTCGATTATAGACTCTTCATCCAGTTCCAACAGGTCGCTGATAAGCATTTGAACACGTCCAACTTCTACAACAATGGAAAGCTGTACATCAAACAGAAAATTGATGTCAATATCACCCGACGATTGAAGAGTCTTTGACGTGCTACCTTCACCATTTTCTTTTCCGGATTCATCTCCATTATCCCCTTCTTTTTGACCACCGCTGTCTGCAGATTTCGCTTCAGAGAGGATCTGGTCTCTGTTAGCTTTTAGTTCACTTTCTACATCTGACCAGTCCAGGTCATCCAGGTTTTCAAAAGATTCTTCTTCTGCCATTGATCAATAGTTAAAAATACTGGTT
Organism: SAR324 cluster bacterium SAR324-CTD7B; assembly: GCA_002082305.1. GTDB lineage: Bacteria > SAR324 > SAR324 > SAR324 > NAC60-12 > Arctic96AD-7. Next base: position 7,171 of record LSNO01000082.1, on the reverse strand, counting down.
TAATTGTTTATGTTTCAGGCTAAAAGTTTAAAGGAAATTCTACAACCAAAAACATCATTTGATAAAACTTATATCAGATTTCAGGCTTATTTTACTTTTTGCAATCTTATTTATGCTATTGTCGGTAAAATTCCAAAAATAGTATTCTTCGTATTGGAACAGAATCCTCCCAAACAGCCTTATTGGGAAACAACGAATTCAGGCGGATTTGCAAATCATTTTTTATGACCGCCCGTCTTTTAGTGTCATCAAACTGTTCAACTGTAATTGAATTGAGATGAGTGATTATAAGATCTTTTGCTATTGGAAGTCTTGTCAGCAACCATTCTTTTGCGGCAGAATTTTCAAAAGCCAACTGGATGCTGCTTTTAAGAAAATATTTGTCTCCTGGCATATTTACTACGAAAGTACCAAGATCCAAATATTGAGGATCTTCCAGTGGAGGAGGTCCTTCTCTAATTACCTTAATTTCCTCAACTTCCTCCTCTGCTGCATTCAAAGATGATACAAAGGAAAAAAGGGCTGTCAGCAACAGAAACAGGGCAATTCCTTTCTTCGCAACTTTGTCAGCCGACCGGAATTCTTTTCTATTGATGGAAATAACCTGTAAATTATCTTTCATCGAAGTTCCTTGCCTGTCATCAATTGGAGACACATCAGACATTCGATATTTTTTCAAAACCTGGATGAATCCAGACTTTTCAGTATCCGGATTAAGACTGTGATTAACGTGGATCACTGAATTACAAATTCCTCAAACAAAACCTTTCTTATTGGTTCAGGATCTTCCCATTCCGGCTTGCTGGGAAAAATCTGACTTATGGCACTGATTAACCGTTGCCGCAGAGCCTCTCTGGCATCTGATTGTTTGACATCTTCTATTGACAATTCCTGCAGTTCGGCCAGTACAATGTCTTTAACCTCAACCAGGCGTACTGTCAGATAAGCGGCTGCACCAGGTTCACTGAGCATCAGCTGGATAGAGGCTTTTAAAAAACGACGGCCGTCTTTGAGATTCACCACAAAACTTTCAAGAGGAAGAAAAATAGGTTCGGCAAGAGGTTCCGCCACGTCTGTCACCGGCAGTTCTTCTTCCGGTAACTGTTCTTCTTCATCTCCAGACATCAGCAAAAAAACTACGATGCCAATGATCAGTAAAAGCACTACAGCAACGATTATAATGATCTTCTTCTTTTTTCCGCCGCCACTGCTTTCACCTCCTCCTCCTCCTCCGCCTTCTTCTTCATCTGCCATAGCAATTCCTTTTTAATCTTATAAAATTAATAATTTGTGAAAGAAGACCAAACTATAAAATAATTTGATTTGAACTTTCTCTTTCAACCCATTGATTGAAATGTGCCAACTGCTGAATCCAGAATCAAGTCCTGTTATTCTGTAAAATTAGCAGCATTTTATCCTGATGTAGCCCATGCTCGTGGTGAGCCCTGAAAATATAGTTCCGGGTATCTTTTACGTGCTACCCTCAACATTGCCAGAAATTTTGGTACATACTCTCGTGTTTCTTTGCGCAGTTCAAGCTCCCAGAAATTTCGTGTGCCTTGAGATTTTATTTGTCGTGACATATAACCTGGTCCTCCGTTGTAGCCAGCCAATGCCAATTCCCAGTTGTTGTCAAACATTTCACCCAGTTTTTTCAAATAACGCGCGGCTGAATGTGTAGATTTTCGCCAATTAAGCCGGTCATCGGATAACCAGCTTACGCGCAGGCCATAATCTTTTGCGGTTGATTTTGTGAATTGCCACATGCCTCGTGCACTTCCGGAATCAGCTCTTGTGTCAAAACACGATTCCAGTATTGGCAAATGTGCAAGTTCCGGAGGCAGTTTATATTTATAAAAAACCCGATGAATGTAGTGAAGATATCTGCTGTTTGTTGCTCTATCCAAACAGGTTTTGACATGTTTATTATTGCTGTAAACTTGAACGTATTTTTTAATACGCGGGTTGGATTGTTTCCAGATACGGGTATTGCCGAATTGTCTGTTACCAGGGGGGCCTACAGTTTTTGTACTGCAACCCACAAGAATGATTGCGAAAACGATCAGCAGCCAATGGTACTTATTTATTTTTGGTATTATGAAATTCTGGTTCAATAATAACTGTGAGTGACCATTGTTTCGCAAGAGAATATATCGCCGACAGTAAGACATGACAATTTTTTAAGTGCCTGATTTTGCAACTTTTTATTGTAATATGCACCAAAAACGGCAGAGCCGCTACCTGAGACCAATGCACCAAATGCACCATTTTCGAGCAATAAAGTTTTAAGTTCAGACAAGACCGGATATTGTACGAGTAAAGATGTTTCAAACTGATTCTGAAAGTAACTTTTCAAATCATCAATTGAGCATACATTTGGTAAGTTAGTTTGTTTTTTCGGCAGGCATTTTTTGTATGCTTCCTTAGTTGAAATTGAAAGAGGTGGTTTTATAATGATGAGAAAGAGTTTTGGAAATTCAAGCAGTGGTTTTATCTTTTCACCACGCCCCTTTATTTCGCAGGGCGATGGTTCAAGAAAAAAAGGCACATCTGAACCAAGTTCTGACGCAATTGCAAGAATAGTTTCCGGAGACAGTAGCCCTTCAGTTTCTGAAGATCTCCGGTATAAATGATTCAAAGCCTGTATAGTTCCAGCCGCATTTCCACTTCCGCCGCCAAGTCCCGCACCGGAAGGTATATGTTTTTCCAGGATTACATTTAGATTTACAGTTTCCCCGCTTTCCAGTTCAAAAATACGTACGGCTCGAACTACCAAATTTTCTTCCGGAGGCTCAGAAAACTCTGCTCCACTCACCTTAAAATTCAGTCCTTGTCCATCATTATGGGTGAAGGTCAATGTGTCAAATAAACTGACTGGAACCATGTGCATATACAATTCATGGAAACCGTCTTCACGTTTACTTAAAATATAAAGCAGCGGATTTATTTTTGCGGGAGTCAGGATTTTCATTTAATCAATTCCGCAAGCCCAAGTCAGCCACTGGAAGTCTTCCGTATTATCCAGCATAGGTGATATTTCACTAAAAACACGACCATGATAATCATACAGCCAGTTTAGTTCTTCTGCTGAAAGCAAATTTTTATCAATCAGTGTGCGGTCAAATGGGATCAGTGTCAGTTCTTCAAAACAGAGCCAGCCCTTTCCACCTGGATGCTGAGGAAACTTATCTGCTTTTTTTACTAGGTAAAGATTCTCAAGACGAATTCCGCCCCAGTTGTTTTCGTAATATCCGGGTTCGTTGGAGATCACCATTCCTGCTTGCAGAGCCACATCGTGTGCAACTGGTGAGATACGTTGCGGTCCTTCATGTACGTTCAGGAATGCACCGACGCCATGTCCTGTTCCGTGTCCATAATCCAATCCTGCATTCCAGAGACCTGAACGGGTAATGGAATCCAGTGAAGCTCCGTTTGTTCCCTCTGGAAAAATTTGACGGGCAAGTCTGATGTGAGCCTGCAGCACCAATGTGTAAATCCTTTTTTGCTTCTCATCCGGCTTTCCAAGAATTACAGTTCGAGTTGCATCTGTGGTTCCGCCGGCACATTGAATTCCGGAATCTACTAGCAGCAAATCTCCACTTCGCATTGGGTTTTCTGAGTCCGGATTTCCGTAATGAACAATAGCACCATTCGGTCCTGAACCGGCGATTGTGCTGAAACTGAGGTCGGAAAATTCCTCTGCCTTTGCATATTCTTCATAAAGCCAGTTTGCGTATACTTTTTCCGTTACCGGCAGCCCTGCCTGAAACGCACATTGCAAACGCTGTAAACTTCTGACAACTCCTGCACCGGCCTGTTTATGAGCATATTTTGTGGCAGTTATTTCAGTTGAGTTTTTAAGTGCTTTTGACAAAACAATGGGACTTTCTTTTTCGAAAACCTGGTCCTCAGAAAATGCTAAGCGAGAACCCATCGTGATCGTTGAGGGATCAATCCAGACTTTGATTGTTTTCTGCAGGGCAAGATCTGCTAAAAAACTCACGTAATCTTCATAAGGCCGGAACTCCCAGTCTGGACGGTGCAGGTTTAAATTTGCTTCCGGATGATGACAAAAGCAAATTGCACGGTCCGCAAAAATTGCTGCATAAGCTTCAAAAACCGGATTGAATTCAATATCGCTCCCACGCATATTCGTGAGCCAGGCGATTTCATCGAGCATTGTGAGCAGTAAGACATCCGGTTTTGATTCATCAGATTTTCCGGATTCACTCAATTCTTTCCGGATCTCCTGCAACTTCTTTTTACTGTCTTTTCCAGTATATTGCAAAGCCAGTGGATAAATCTCTTTTTTGGGAGGATTTGGACGATTTATCCATACTGTGTCCACCAAATTGGGAGTTGCTGGAACCAAAGTGTGTCCGGATTTGCCAAGGGCTTTTTCATAGCGCCGCCATACTTTTGGACTCATCACAAATGGATCTGCACCAACTTTTAATATTTTTTGTGTTTGAGCTGCAATCCATTTCTGCGGTTCAAGTACCCCTTCATTTCCAAGTTTTTGAATATCAAAATTTTCTGAACATGTTTGCTCAGCCTGCAAATGATAGCGGGAATCGACAAAAAGCTGAGGACGTCCTTCAATACAAAAAACAACTGTTCCGGCAGAGCCGGAAAATCCCGAAGAACTTTCAGTGACTGTTGAAGCTTTCAAACGCCAATTTTGGACGGGCAGGTATTCGTTTAGATGTTCATCGGACGAAACTACGATCAGCAAGTCTAGTTCATGCCGGATCATTTCTTCACGCAGTTTTTCTATCATTCTCGAATTATATGGTCAGCATTGTTTTGAATATGTATTAATCAATAATTTCATCACAATTTATCTGCCGTTGACAAGTTAAATACCTGCAAAATTATTTTCTTTTCCCGCTGAAATGACACGGTTTTGGACTTTTTACGACTGCAACATTTTTAGTCTTAGGAGATGAATAACAGAAGTTGGAATGTTTTTTTACAGGAAGGCAGGACGCCGGCATAAACACGGCGCAAAGCAGGAAGAGTAATGAAAAACTCAGGACACGTTTGGTCCAGCCTGAATAATTTCCTGGCTGGAACCTTCCTCAAATTGTTTAAAATTTTCCTTGAACATATTTGCCAATTTGAGGGCCGCTTGATCGTAAGCGTTTGCATCAGACCAGGTTCTTCTGGGCTGCATGATTTCATCCGGAACATTCGGACATTCAGTTGGAACTTCAAATCCGAATAATTCATTATTTACAGAAGGTGTGTTTTTCAATGATCCGTCTAAAATAGCATCAATGATCGAACGGGTGTATTTGAGTGACATACGTTCACCTTCTCCGTAACCTCCTCCACTCCACCCGGTATTTACCAGCCAGACTGAAGTTCCATTTTTTTCAATACGTTCTGCCAAAAGTTTTGCGTACTTACTTGGATGCCATACCATGAAGGCAGCACCAAAACAGGCGGAGAACGTTGCTTCTGGTTCTGTGACTCCCATTTCAGTACCAGCGACTTTTGCGGTATAACCACTGATGAAGTGGTACATAGCCTGTGAAGAACTGAGTTTGCTGACCGGTGGCAATACACCAAAAGCATCACAAGTAAGGAAAATTATATTCTGCGGATGCCCACCTACACAAGGAATTTTTGCGTTCAAAATAAAGTCGATCGGATAAGAGGCACGTGTATTTTCAGTGTGAGAGGTTCCATCGTAATCGACAATGTGGGTTTCTTCGTCATAATCCACATTTTCCAGCACAGTACCAAAACGGATTGCTCTGAAAATGTCCGGCTCTTTTTCTTCAGAAAGATTGATGCACTTTGCGTAGCATCCTCCTTCTATATTGAAAATTCCATCGTCGGTCCAGCAGTGCTCATCATCCCCAATAAGTTGCCGTTTCGGATCTGCAGAAAGGGTCGTTTTTCCTGTTCCGGACAGACCGAAAAAGACAGCTACATCTCCGGATTTTCCCACATTTGCGGAACTATGCATTGACAGAACACCTTGTTTTGGCATGATGTAATTCATGATTGTGAAAACGCCCTTCTTCATTTCTCCGGCATATTCTGTACCAAGTATTACAAATTCCTTGCGATCAAAACTCAATTCAACACTGGTACGCGACGTCATGTGTTTGGTGAGTGGATTTGCCGGGAAACGTCCGGCATTGAAAATCACATAATCCGGATCACCGTAATCGGCTAACTCTTCCGTACTGGGACGGATCAGCATATTGTGCATGAACAAAGCATGATAAGGCCGAGTTGCGACAATTCTGATTTTAAGACGGTATTTTGGGTCCCAGCCTGCAAAGCCGTCAACCACATAAACCCTTTCACAGGTGTTTAAATAATCGACAGCTCTACCTCGTGCAATCATAAATGTTTCTTCGTCCATGCCCATGTTGATATCTCCCCACCATACATCCTCCATAATATCAGGATACTCAACGATTCTTTTATCTTTCGGGCTTCTTCCTGTTTTTTCATATGAAGAGACAATTAAGGCTCCGGCAGATGAAATAGTGGCATCAGCTTCGTATGTCAAAGCCTCTTCATATAAGACTGAAGGGGAAGCATTGCGAATGATCGTACGTGGATGAATATTATATTCTTCCAAAGAAAATGAAGTTTCACTCATAGTCAGTTTTTTGTGGTGGTTAAACAGTACATCTCAGGTTTAATTTTGTCAAAGCAGCCTGAACCGAGGTGTCTTTCTAACAAAGACAGGATTATATTAAAGTTCTTTTACAGGGATACTTGCAAGTCTTAACTGAAACATTAGTAAATCAGATCGTAATCCGGTGTATGTATAGTTCTAGAAAAGTGAGCAATAGGATTCTATATGGAATCCCAATTCGAAACAAGCAAAAGAAGTAAAATAATAAAATATTTTTCCAGATGATTTACAAGTGCAATCATGTTCAATTTTGAGGCACTGATTGTGGGGCTGAGAGCTGAATGAGAGCTGCGATCACAGGTTTCCAGCTGACTTTTTTCCTGGGAAAAAGATTGGTATGTACAGGTTGGAAACGACTGGTAGAGGAAGGAGTCGAATTTGAAACTCTGATATTTCGTAAAGGAATGAAAATTTACCTTAAGTGATTCCTAGTACAGTGTCTACATTAAACTGATACCATTCAGTCAAAGCCGTAGGTTGAGCGAAGTCGAAACCGGTATCACACCT
>LSNO01000011.1 GCA_002082305.1 SAR324 cluster bacterium SAR324-CTD7B | reverse complement strand
TACGAGTGATCAATGAAGACAAGATCGCTCCCGGCCGTGGGTTCCCAACTCACGGTCATCAAGACATGGAAATTATCTCTTACATGATTTCCGGTGCGCTGGAGCATAAAGACAGTATGGGTAATTGCTACGAGATTAAACCGGGTGAAATCCAGCACATTAGTGCGGGAAGCGGAATTCGCCACAGCGAGTATAACGCCTCAGATTCAGCAGAAGTACATGTACTTCATATTTTGATCGAACCGGGAAAAAACGGGATTGTGCCGGAGTACACACAAATTTTTGTGCGTGATGTTGTTAAACCCGGAAAGCTGGGATTGTTGGCTGCGCCGGAAGGACGGGGTGGTGCTCTGACAATGCACGCCGATGCATTGCTTTGCACGGGTATCCTAGCCGAAGATCAGGAAATTGAACACACGCTGGAGTCAAATAGACATGCATGGCCGCAGATGGTGAGAAGAGAACTCGTGCTGAACGGCATAAAACTGAACGGTGGAGACGGTGCGGCTGTCAGTGAAGAAAGCGTCTTAAAAATACGTGCCACCAGGTCCAGTGAGTTTCTACTCTTTGAATTGAATTAGAACGAAAAGGAAACTAAAATTATGAGCAGGTAGAGCATCCCCATCATTCCTGCTTTTAATTTGGTGAGAGTGTAATTATTACTCCAGAAGAAATAGACTGCAAGGAAAGTTGCACCTATCAGGCTCCAGATCAGACCCAGTTGCGGCAGCTCAATAGCGGTTGCTTCTCCACTAATGGCGAGTGCGAGTAATATAGGGATGCTTAAACAAATGCAGATGTCGAAAATGTTACTGCCGAATACGTTTGAAACAGCAGCGTCGTAATTTCCTTTTTTAGCGCTGATGACTGAGAGGGCAGTATCTGGCACTGATGTTCCAGCGGCAATCACGACAAATCCCATGATAACTGCGTCAATTCCCAACATGTCACCGAGAGCAAGTGAAGCTTCAACCAACAGGTGAGATGCTCCTCCCATCACAATCATCATACCGGCAACCCACATCCACGCCTTTTTTTCGGATGTCAATTCCAGCTCATCATCATCTTCAGTCTTAGTTTCCAATATATCAGTTTTCTTAAAATCAGCGCTTTGTTTTTTTGATTTCTTGAAGTCCCGGTGAAGAAGAAAGACATAACCTAAGTAGGCCAGCAAAAAGATCACAGCGACACCGGCACCCCACTCATTTGGAAACATCCAGAGCATTGCTCCGAGCAAAAGAGTTACGCCAAGATAATAAATATTATCACGCCAGACGACTTCGCGACTGATTACCATTGGACTTGCGGCGACCAGTCCTGCCACAGCAGGAATAACCAAAACGTTATAAAGCGCAGATCCCACGATAGTTGAAATGCCAACCTCCGCCCGTCCAATCAAGATTACAGCAATAATGGCTACACAAAACTCCGGAAAGGAACTCGCGATTGCGTCAATGACCGCGGCTTTAATTGATTGTGGGATATCGTGTTTTTCCTGGACATAAGTTGCTGCCGGAGAGAAAAAATCACCTGCCTTCCAAATGATTAAAGTGGCAATCATAATTAGTGAAATCCACAACAAATAACCAGCCCATGCTATACCGTTAAGTTTCAAGAGCCAGGCAATGACTGAAATTCCGGAAAAGAGAATGGCGTGCCGGAACATATCTTTGCCAAAGAAAAATAAGAGAGGAGCGAATGGATTCATTGTAGTTTATGAAAATACTTTTCAGAGATTTTTGTTGGACTTGAGTTGCCCTTCCTGGCCTTTTAGCAGGCGCTGGATATTTTCGCGATGCTTGTATATCAACAGTGATGATAACAGAAGAAAAATGAAAAACATAGACCAAACAGGTCTTTCATCCTGTACCCAGGGAACAAGTAGAAATAACCACGGAAGGACAGCCAGCATAGTGATTGCGGAAAGACTGGAGATTCGTTTCCACAAATACATGCCGGCCCATGCCAGGGCTGCACAGATGCCGACATTTAACTGCAAAATTGCTAAAACTCCAAACAAAGTTGAAATCCCTTTTCCACCTTTAAAACGGAGAAAAACGGAAAAAACATGTCCACAAACAACTGTAATTCCAGCCAGACTGTGAAAAATTAGTTGAGTTTCGGGTTCTGTTTCTGAAACAGGAAAAAGTATTTGTGCAGTCAAGACTGCGAGGATTCCCTTGCCAAAATCCAAAACAAAGGTCACAATGCCGGGCCACTTTCCACCAACACGCATTACATTAGTCATGCCGATGTTGCCGCTGCCCTGCCTGCGGATGTCAATTTTTAGCCAGTAGCGGCTGATCAATAAGCCGAAGGGGATGCTTCCCAATAAAAAAATTAAAATGAAGAAGCCAATTTGAAACATGTATTTGTGTTCTAGAAGGAAAGAGTTTACCAGTTTTGTGATTTTCGGCTGGTTGCAGACTCAATACCCTTTTCCTGAATGGCACGCAATAGCTCACGGTCGTCCCGATGTTTAACCAGGGTTTGTGCGCCTTTCAGTCTTTCAACAACTTTTGAATCAAGGACATTGGTCTGAACCAGATATGAAATCCAATCTAAAATTTCGCTGGTTGAGGGTTTTCTAGTAAGATCAAGTTCACGTAACTGGTAGAAAATTTCAATTGCAGCAGCAACAATTTTTTTATTTGCACCAGGATGATGCATCCGGATTATTTCCCGCATCCTTTCCGGGGGTGGAAACTCAATGTACATGTAAATACAGCGCCGAATAAAAGGCGCCGGCAGGTCCTGTTCATGGTTGGATGTGATCACGATGATCGGCATCTTCCCGGGCTCACATTCAATTGTTTGCTGTGTTTCCGGAACAACAATCCGTCTCTCGGAAAGTAAAAACAAAAGGTTATTAGGAAGTTCACGGGGGGCCTTATCAATTTCATCCAGCAGCAAAACTGATCCTGGTTTAGAGAAAGCCTGTGCGAGCGGACCCAAATGAACATATTCATCCAAATTGTCAACTTTGCGTCCACCGGTATCAATCTGCGTATCAATTCCGGCCTGTTTCATTTGCGCATTAGCCACGGCAGCTTGGGTATCCATCAATCGCTGAACTTCATCGAAGCGTGAAACGAGTAGAGAAACTTTGCTTTCTGAAGTTACTGGAACCTCAAAAATGGGGTGATTACCTTGTGCAGCAAACTCCTGAGCGAGTTTTGTTTTTCCTGTTCCTGGTTCACCTTCCAGCAACAGTGGTTTTTCCAGCAATCGTGCGATGTGGAAAGCTTCACTTAATTTTTGGTCCAAAAGGTAAGTTGGGGTTCCTTTGAAAAGCTTTGTGCTCATATATTTTAACTAGCTAGTGGCTGCAAATGACTTGTTCAGTGGGTTAAGAGTGTGAAATTTCATAAGCTTTATCTTTAACCTGGTTATAGATTTCATTAACTTCCAATTCCGGTACGCTTTCCCATTCCATTATCTTGAGGATATGCTTACGCAATTTCCCTCTGGAAAGTCCCCGTTCCTGCCAAGCTTCATAAATTTCATCCTCGCTTGATTTCAGTGGTCGTCCATCAAGTTCTTTACGCATCAGAAACTTAACGGCACTGTCCGGACTGGAGATGATGAAGGATTTGTGCGCCTCGTCTGTGATACGTCCTGTTCCATAAACCACATCCGAATCATCGTCATCTATTCCACCCGTCAGTGCAGATTCTTCCTCTTCTTCTTCGTCGACTTCATAAGATTCTATGTCCGGTTCCAACTCTATTTCCATGGACTCTCCATCCAGTGGCGAAGTGTCTTCTGCATCCGGAGTTTCTCCTTCAGGAACACTGATTTCAGTTGATCCCGGAGAACCCGCAAACGAAGTTGCAGCCAGACGTTTTTGAATTTGTTCCGGACTGGGAATCACAATGACTGCAAGAAGAAGCAGAAACGCGATGCCGAAAGTTATACTGTAAACCAAACCGTTTAGATACAGGTCATGACGGTTTTTATCGAGATAATAGGTTGTGAGTTCCATGCCTCGATAGACAAGATAACTCGTTTCACTCATGCCGGTATAGCAGATAAAAATACCTCCTACAGTTGCTGCAAGGCCCCCGAAAATAGCAAAGACATAAATATTTAGATAATTGACAGGCATTTGTACCTCATTGATTGATCAAGTTAAATGAATGGAATTTGTCGTTTAGATTCAACCTGAACTTCCTTTAATTTAAATAGAAAATTCATGCATAAAACGGCAGATTCCTCTTGATCAAGACTATCGGCAGAAATGCAGAAAACTTGACTGTTAATTACCAGACTGTTTTTAGAACTCCTCCATCGACGGCGAGGCTCGACCCTGTGATATAACTGGCGGCATCGGACAGCAAAAATGCTCCGGTACGTCCAAACTCTTCAATTGTACCATAACGTCCCAGTGGAATTTGGGCTTGGTTTGCCGTCTTTAATTGCTCAATTGGAATTCCTTGTTTTTCAGAGTTGAGAGCATCCAGACTACGTACCCGGTCTGTGTTGATACGTCCGGGCATCAGATTGTTGAGGCGAATGTTGTCCGGAGCCAATTGAATGGAAAGGCTTTTCACCAAACTGGTTACGCCGGAACGCATGACGTTAGAGAGAATCAAAACATCAATTGGTTCTTTGACCGACATTGAAGTGACTGTCAAAATTGAGCCGCCTCCGCGTTTCCGCATCAAAGGCAAAGTTGCCCGGATCATTCTTACTGCACTGAAAAGGTTGAGATCAAAAGCGGCCTGCCAGTCTTCATCTGCAAAATCTTCAAATTTTCCTGTAGGCGGTCCTCCGGCATTTACGACAAGTTTATCCACACCACCAAACTCATTCAGTGTGGCATCTGTCCATTGTCGAATTGATTCAGGCTTAGATGAATCCAGTACCGAAGCCAAAACTGGTACTCCGGTTTCGTTCCGGAGTTGTTCTGCGGCATTTTCAATATCTTCCTGAGTTCGGCTTCCGATTGAAATAGAAGCACCTTCCTGAGCCAGTGCCTGTGCGATTCCATAACCCAGACCTTTGCTGGAAGCCGCCACCATGGCTACTTTCCCTTTGAGTTTTAAGTCCATTTTTTCTCCTTGTTTGTAAAAGATAGTTAAAAGGCAAAATGATTAATGAAATATTTTACCACGTACTTGTGCCAGAATTCCCAGCATAAAAAATAAAAACATGAATCCTCCCCAAACCCACTCAGCATACTCGCGAAAAAATGAGAATTGTGGTCGAATGTTAATTGTGGATGTTAACGATCCTTCTTCAAATAATCCCAGTTGTCGGCTCCGGTTTTCCCCGTCTGCACCAATGAACACACTTTTACCGTTGTTGGAGGCAAAGACTACCGGAACCCGATTTTCGATGGCTCTCCAGCGTAAAACCGCGACCATGTTATCTGACGCGGTGGTGCGTCCGAACCAAGCTAAGTTACTGAGGTTTACCACCAAATTTGAGCCGTTGCGTACCATGCCTCTAACTACTGTGGGTGAGAAAATATCGAAGCAAATTGGCGCAGAAAACTCAATGTTTTCAGGAACAGAAAAAACGGTGTATTCCCGGCCCCGTTCAAACTCTGACATGTTTGCAATATTATTTCTGAGCCACGAAGCTATTCCGGGAAACCACTCTGAAAATGGAATTGTCTCTCCAAATGGAATTAGGAATATCTTGTTGTAACGTCCAAGAACTTCACCATTTGCTCCAATCAGGACTGAGACTCCATGAAATTTGTAACCGGTTTGAGTCTTTACCCAATCTACAGTAGCCAGCAAAATGGAAGTTTGGTTTGCTTCAGCAAAGGACAAAACTTTTTCGCGTGAAGCTGCAACTTTGAAAAAAGGATCAGGATACACCGACTCAGGCCAAATTAACAACTTTGGAGTAGTTGTATTTTCCGGAAGCTGTTCCAGTGCCTTGAGTGAATCCTCCAGCAAGCCGGCCAAATTTTGCTGACGTTTTGAGTGTGCAAGTTCAGGATTGGAAGCAAGTTCCTGGAGGGAAAAATTAGGCTGTATAACCATAACTGTGAGTTTTGCCGGAAAGTCAGGAACAAGGTTTTGAATATTGCCGGATGATGCGGAGTCAAGTTTTGAATTTTGAATAACAAGGTCCTGAGTTCTCCAGGCACCGTAACCTAAGCCGAAGACCCACAAAATTAAATAAATGGTTGAGGCTTTAAATAAGGATTTTCGGTTTCCAGTTCCTTCCGATTTCCAGCGCCACCAGTAGAGCAGCAAAAATGAGAATCCGGCGCTGTAGAGAAGAAGTCCGGAAGCACCAAGTACATCTGCGGCTTGCTCAAGCCATGGAAATTTAGAAAAAGTCAATCCGCCATAATTCCATTGAATCAGCCTTGGATACCATGGATCAAGAGCGAGAACAAATGCGAGCCGTACGATTAAATCCCAACCGCTGCGTTGACGGATGAAAAGTAATGGGATTCCAAAATATACAAAAAGCTGTAATCCAACTTCCAGTCCATATCCAACGGCAGTAATCAGCAGTGCCGCAAACCAGGGAATGTGGCCGAAAACATTGATACTGCTAGTAATCCAATATCCACCGATCGAAGCAGCAATACTTCCGGAAAACCAGCAGACTGCAAAAAAAAGCCCGGCCCGTTTTTGGAGTGAAAACAGCCTGTTTTTATGCAGTTGATCGAGTACCGCCAGCAATGGAAAAAAAGCCAGTATTCCAACCCAGTTAGTGCCAAAGCCCGGGGCACTCAGGCCGAGCAAAATGCCGGAAATGAGGCTTCCTATCCAAAACAGGGATTGCGTATTTGGTATTTGGTTTTTGATTTCTGGAGAAATATTCATGGTTTTTTACAGCAGACTTGCAAGCTGTTTTCTTTAGTGCTTAAAATGGTATTAATATTTTTTTATTGCAAATGTTTCCCCAGTTTTTCGCAGCAATTATTGTAGATCTTATGATTAGTTTAACACCATACTCTCTGGAAAACCCAGTTGAAGTTTCAGGGGAAGATTATAATAAGCTGGTCCAAATGAAGGAAAAAGGCTGGAGCCATTGTGATTCAAAAGAGGAGTGCCTCGCAAAACTGCATTATCTCCGTTCTGGATTTTCTCAAGGCAAAATTTCTATAGGAGATTTCAATGAGCGAGAAAAAAAACTGGTGATCGGCTACTGGAATAGAGGGAGCTAAAATTCGGTTTTTGGTACAAGTCCTCTGCTTTAATATCATAAGTGATCATCGCAATAGCTTGGCAAGCTCGTTGTTTCCGGATGCTGTTGCAAATGTAAAGGCACTCTTTCCTTCGGGCGTCAGTATTTTGTGAGACGCACCAAGTTCAAGCAGATTTTTAACGAGCTTCATCTTTCCGTGTTTTGCTGCAATCATCAGTGCTGTTTCCCCATTATTGTTTATAGAGTCCAGTAAAATTTTAAGTGAGAAAAGCACCTGCATTTCCGTTGGCACACCTTCTTCGTTTAGTTTTAAATTCGAACTGGTTGGTATGTTCCTATTTTCAACATCACTCATTGCCAGCAGGTGCCAGATACCGTTGCCGTTGGAATCAGTTTGAATTCCACTTTGTCCGGAGTCCAAAAGCTGTATCACAACCGAAAGGTGATTGTTTGTAGCTGCAAGCAATAAAGCTGACCTTTGTGAAGTATCTGTTAACGCTGGATTTGCCCCGGCAGTGAGCAGGAGATCCACTGTTTTCTTATGACCATTCAAAGCAGCGACCATCAGAGCCGAGTGGTGAAAAATAAGCTCTGTCTCATCTACAATTGCTCCGGCTTTCAAAAGTGTTTGCAAAACGTTGTTATGGCCGTTTCTTGCAGCCTGTATCAAGGCAGTTCCACCTTCTCCGCCTAAATCAATTGCGTTAATGTGCAGATTTGCGCCTTGTGCAAGCAGCATCTCAACTACTAACAGGTGTCCAGTTTGGGCTGCCCTCAATAAGGCAGTTTTTTCAGTAATATCTTCAGAGTGCAAATCTGCTCCATATTGAATCAGCAACCTGACTATCTCACGAAAACCTTTTGAAGCTGCAAGGATCAATGCCGATTCTTTCCAACGATTTCTACTCTCAACTTTTGCACCATTATCGAGCAATATTTTAACGATATCTAAATAACCGTGGACAGCAGCTGTCATCAAAGGTGTGTTTACTAAAAAATCTGCATTTTCAAGTTCAGAATTCAGAGAGCCTGTTTTAGTAGAGTTGATCAGTAGATTTACCATTTTTGCTTCACCGGTCAAAACTGCAGACATCAGTGAAGTCTGTCCCTGGGCATTTTGCAATGCGGAATTTGCACCTTTCTCCAGAAGAATTTTGGCTGTTTCCCAGTGTTTTCCCTGACTGGCAAGATTTAAAGGAGTTTCGTTATGTGGAGACAGATAATCAATTTCCGCACTTTCTTCAAGTAAAAATACAACCATATTTTTGTATCCTCTACGTGCAGCATAAAGTAGATCCTGATTAATGTCGGCTCCATGATTAATCAACATTTTTGCAATTGAGAAATGACCTTGCAGTACTGCATGTGCAAGTGCGGATTTTCCGTAACCATCTTTCAATGTATAATTTGCACCTTTAGTTAACAAGACACGCACTACGGTATCGTGACCCTGAGATGCGGCCCAAATAAGCGGTGTAGAACCATCAGAGCCAAGCTTATCAATATTTGCTCCGTTATCAACCAAAAAGCTAACAACATCAGTGTATCCTTTATGAGAAGCCCAGGTTAGTGCTGTCCAACTATCCTCATCTTCTGCAGTAAGATCTGCTCCGTTCTGAGTGAGAAATTCTACAGTTTCGAGATGTCCACTCCCCGCAGCCAGCATTAGTGGGGTCCAGCCGGAAACATTGGGACTTTTTCCATTACGACTGTTAATATTTGTTCCACCTTTTAGCAGAAGTTCTACGATTTTAGCATGACCGTTATTTGCTGCCCACATCAAAGGAGTCCATCCTTGAGAATCACGGACTCCTGTATTTGCGTGTAACTCCAGCAATGTTTCAACTACTTTGAATAGTCCATGGGAAACGGCATAAAAGAGGTTTTCATGGTTATCAATTTCATTATTGCTTAGAAATCGAACCATTGAGATACGTTGTTGTTCGGCTGCATACATCCATGCGGTTCGTCCGTAGCGGTCGCTAAAATCAAGTCGCCCCTGTTCTCTGAGCAGGAGCTTTACTATTTTCATATCTCCTTTTCCTGCTGCAATCATTAATGCGGTTTTTCCAGCAAAATCCTGAGCATTCACTACCGCCCCTTTCTTGAGCAGGGATTTTGTTAATTCAAAACTTCCTTGAGAAACTGCAGCCATAAGAGGGTTGTATTTTTTTTGGTCAGCAGTGTTGATAGTAATTCCGTACTCGATCAAAAAATTTGCCGTTTTCAAATGATTATTGCTTAGAGCCAGTAACAAAGCATTTGCACCTTGTTTGTCAATTGCCTCTACATTAGCTCCGGCGGATAACAACCTCTTTACAGTCGATTCCCTACCATACATTGCTGCCAGCAGCAGTGGTGACCTTTGAAACTCACTCTCCAAATAATTTATTTCTGCACCGGCATTCAAGAGTAATTCAGCAATATTTTCATGGCCCGCCCTAATGGCCCAAATTAAAGCTGTTGAACCGTTAAGTGAGGCTAAATCTACTTTTGCGCCGCGCTTTAGTAAGTGTAGGACTATTTCAAAATGCCCGTTCTGAGCTGCATACATAATAGAGGACATCCCCAAATCGTCCTGGAAGTCTGCTCTTGCACCATGTTTCAATAAAGTTTTGAGAACTTCAAATTGTCCTCTGTGTGCGGCGAACATTAATGCCTTCCACTTTTGATTAGTTTCAGCATTCGGGTTTGCACCTTGCAGGAGTAAATATTGTAGCGTATCAAAGTGTCCTTTCTTTGCCGCCTGAATCAAAGCCGTATTGCCTTGAGTATCCGTATCATTCAGGCGTGCACCTTTTTCTACAAGCAATTTTACTATGACTAGGGAACCAATTCCGGAAGCAAATATAAGCGGAGTCACTCCGTGAAATTCTTCGGTTCCTCTAATATTTACGCTTACACCTTGTGCCAAAACCTGCTCTACTGCAGGCACACTGTTAAGAATGGCTAACATCAGGCGAGTCCAGTCATCTCGATCTTCTGTGCTGATTAAGAAATTTTCCAAGCGGTGACTTACCTTGGAATCAGTTTTATTTGTGGAAGTTTGCGCAAAGGCCGGAGAAGGTAATGAAAATCCGGAAGGGAGAAAAATTAGACCTGCTGCCTGTGTGTAAATTAAGGAAAAAAGAGGGAATATACGGATAAAAGATGCCAGTGAGGAACAGAATTGAAAATTCTGAAACTTCCGGAACATCCAGGATGGATAGTCCTTACTCATTGGAGGGAACATTGGTTGTAGAGGAAAAACCATTTGCCGGTTTCTCATCAGTTGGATCTATACGGCCGCTGATATTGAGTAAAAGACCTGTTAAGAACATGGTTACCACAAGAGATGTTCCACCGTAGCTTATGAATGGAAGTGGCAAACCTTTAGTTGGAAGGAGACCTATAACAACAAAAAGATTGATAACAATTTGCAGGCTTAGAATTGTAGTGGCTCCAAAAGCCAGGTGTTTTCCAAATGTATCTTGGGCATTCCAGGCTATCCAGTAACCGCGCCAAATAAAAACGGAAAATAGAATAATCAGTACACAAATCCACAAAAACCCTAATTCTTCTCCAATGATGGCAAAAATAAAATCTGTGTGAGCATCAGGCAGGAAAAGGCGTTTTTGAAGGCTTTCTCCCAGGCCCTTACCAAGCCACCCACCTGTTCCAAGAGCAATGAATGACTGGATAATTTGGAATCCGGAATTTTGCGGATCATCCCAGGGATTCAAAAAAGAGAGCATTCTCCGTACGCGATATGTGTGTGATGCAATCAAAAATCCTGCAATAACACCCACACCTAACAGGCTGGTGGCAATTTGAATGGGACTGCCACCGCCGACATACAGCATCAGCAAGACTGTTGTTGCTAACAAAATTACTGTCCCAAAGTCTGGTTGCAGCAAGACAAGAAAGAGATAAATACCTGTGACAATAAAGTTTGGTGTCAACCCGCGGAAGAAAAAAGCCAGCAATTCCTGCTTTCTTTCCAAATATGAAGCCACATAGATAATCAAAACTATCTTCAGCAATTCGGCAGGCTGCAAACTTAACGAACCTATACGCAGCCAGCGGCGTCCTCCCTTAACCTCATGTCCCACTTCAGGAATCAAAACCAGAATCAGTAAAATCAACATTACCTTTTGAACAGCCGGCCAGAAAGTCCTTATACCGCAGCCATTTAATCTGGGGGTGATCTTTAGGAAAACCCTTTGGAGCAGTTTTCAATTGTTCTCCCCCCATTTCACCGAAATGGTTTTTGAATTTTTTGCTTAAAACGATTTTTTCTAGATCGGCATAATTATTAACAATGTATTCACGGATATTCTGCAGTGCTTCTTTCGGTGGGCGCCAAACCCCTCCTCCCAGATACGAATTCCCCGGTTCAAGATGTATATAATATCCAGGAAACAACATATTCCTTCCGCCGCCTTTCATGGAAGCGCTGAACCATGTTTTGTACGGACTCTTGTCCTTGGAAAAACGCACGTCACGATAGATCCTGAATAAGCATTCTTTGGGCTGCACTCCTACGAGTCTTTCATCAAAACCTGAAATATTGTGTAAGAGGATCGCCACAAGATCTGTGAAATTGGCAAGAGCAGCTTTATACTCGTCTTTATGATCGTTGAACCACGCACGTTCATTGTTATGCTTGAGTTGGGCTAAAAAATCAAGTGTGCTTTGTTCAATCAAATTTATACTCCTCGGCAAAGGCCAAGCGTTCACCGATGGGCGGATGGGAATAATAAAGCCATTTCACCCACCAGCCTGGATATGCGTTGGATAAGTTGCGGTTGGCCAGCCCGGCCATAGCACCAAGAAAAGCATCTTTTTCAGGATAGAGTTCCAATGAGCAGTTATCTGCTTGGCGTTCAAAATATCGGGAGAGCCAATTGTTCAAGGGTCCAAACAGAAATCCGGATAAAATGCCCATAATCAATCCGATCATTGGAAAAAGCGCCAGATTGGCTGCATTCGATGTAAGAAATTCCGGAAAAAGTTTTTTCATTACCAAATCTAATAAATAAAATATAATAAGCTGTTGGGCAGTGCCAATGAAAATATTTTTAGGCAGGTGGCTGTATTTATAATGACCCACTTCATGGGCGATGACTGATGAAATTTCTGCCTCGCTCATATGTTCCATCAAATTATCAGCCATAACTACCCGGCGTGTTTTCCCCAATCCGGCTAAAAATGCATTCTCTTTCTTGGTTTGCCGGCTCATGTCCTGTCGAAAAAATCCCCCCGGCTTTAGTCCCGCTTTTTCCAGAATTTCCGTTAATTGACTTACCAGACTTTGATCTTCAATGGGATCGTATTTATTGAAGATCGGTGCAATAATCACAGGGAAAAGTGTTACAAAAATAACAGAAACAAGGGCCGCACCACCACCGGCAACCAGCCACCAAATATCAGGAAAAGCGGCGAATACCCAGTAAAGCAAACCCAATAATAGTGGAAAAAGAACCAAGCTTACTAAAAATGATTTTATTTGATCCAGTGCTTCATCTTCCACCCGCTTAACTGCTGACAGATTTTCTTCATCCAGGGGAAAGGACACTTTTGGGTTTACAATGCGCGGCCAGTC
>LSNO01000010.1 GCA_002082305.1 SAR324 cluster bacterium SAR324-CTD7B | reverse complement strand
CCTATTGCATGATAAAAGGATCGGCGATGGGATCGGGTGAGGTGTTCAGCCAGACTGTTTTGGGACGAGTATAATCGTAAATTGCATCCAGTCCGGACTCGCGTCCGTAACCGCTGTCTTTAAAACCACCAAAGGGAGCCAATGGTGAAACCATGCGATAAGTGTTGACCCAGACAATTCCGGCACGCAATGCTTTTGTCACTCTCAATGCTCTCCCAATATTTGTCGTGAACACTCCGGAAGCCAATCCGTAGCGGGTATCGTTTGCTAATTTAATGGCTTCTGCTTCGTCGCGAAAACGCAACACACTAACCACCGGTCCAAACATTTCGCGTTGAACAATTCCTAAATTCTGATTAGGACAATCGACAATAGTGGGTTCACAATACCAACCCTTTGCAAGATGAGCTGGTTGCCCTCCGCCATAAATCAAAGTGGCACCATTGGCCGTTGCATCAACTACCGTGCTTTTGATGTTATTGAGTTGCGCAAGTGTTGCCAGGGGTCCCATTTGACTTGTTTCCTCCAAAGGATCACCAATGCGAATTTCTTTTGCTCTCCTGGCAACTTGATCCAGAATTTTTTCATGGATACTTTCATGTAGTAAAAGTCGCGAACCAGCCACACAACTCTGACCACTTGCACTGAAAATACTGAGTAAAACTCCATTAGTCGCACTTTCCAAATCAGCATCTTCAAAAACAATCATCGGCGATTTTCCGCCCAACTCCAAAGAAACCTGAGCCAAATTATCCGCAGAGTTCCGGACGACATCTCGCGCTGTTTCCGGACCTCCGGTAAAGCTGACTCTAGCAACAAGTGGATGGGATGTCAAAGCCTTGGCGCAAGGGTCACCATATCCGGTGACGATATTCATCACTCCCGGAGGGAAACCGGCTTCTTCAAAAACTTTGGCAAATTCCAGCATCGGCGCAGATGCATGTTCAGAGGCTTTCAGCACCACCGTATTTCCGGCCGCCAACGCTGGGCCGATTTTGACAGCAACTAAAAACAGTTGCGAGTTCCAAGGCACGACTGCCGCCACTACTCCAAGTGGCTCGCGAACCGTCATTGTCCACATGTTTGGCTTGTCAATGGGCAAGGTGTCGCCATGAACCTTGTCCGCAAGTCCGGCATAATATTGAAAAAAATCTGAGATATAACGCGCTTGCCACTGTGTTTCCTTCAATAATTTTCCGGTATCTGTAGTCTCTGCCCGTCCCAACGATTCTGAATGTTCCGCCAGTACTTCCGCAAGGCGCCGCAATAATTTGCCTCGTTCTGTAGCCGTCATGTTGGCCCATGGCCCCTCAGTAAAAGCACGGTGCGCGGCTTTAACCGCACGATCCACATCATTGGCTCCAGCCTCCGGAATGATCGCCCAAGGTTCTTCTGTGGCAGGATTAAAACTCTCAAAGGTTTTCTCACTTTCAGAATTGACCCATTGTCCATCAATGTACATTTGGTATTTTTTTAGATCTGCCATCTTGTTTCTCCTTTTGTGGGTTACTTAATTTTCAGGTTTGTAGGCCGTGCATTCTATTTCAACCTTGATGTCGATCAAAAAGTCGCAAACCAAAGCGGAACGAGCGGGCGGACCTTCGCTGAAGTATTCTCCGTAAACTGAATTAAATCCCGGAAAATCGTCACGATTCTTGAGCCAAACCATAGATTTAACAACATCGTTTAAAGTGCATCCGGCATCTTTGAGCGTCTCGCGAATCAATTCGATACAGACTCGCGTCTGTTCTTCAATAGTGCCATCGGTCATGGGAGCGCCGTCCTTCATTGGCACTTGACCGGTCAGGAAAATAAAATCACCTGCGCGCACTGCTTTCGATAATGTTAATTGACGACCATTGATGATCAGTGGCCCGCCAATGATTTCTTTGCCGGTTTTCATTTTGGATCTTTCTTCTTGAACTCGTTTGTTCATTTCAACACCTCCTGAAAAAACGATACAAGTTGAGAGTTGACTGCTTGAGAATTTTCGGCCAATCCCATGTGTCTCAATCCGGGAAGTATTACAGCACGAGCATCCGGAATCAATGCTGCCATGCGTTGCGTCATTTCCGGAGAATTACCATGATCGTCTTCTCCTGTCATAACCAAAGTTGGGCAACGGATGGCACTGATGGAATCTGTCAGTGGTTCATCACATTCTGCTAAAAGACGATAGATTTCCGGATAAATCTCTTTGTCATTTGCCATGATCCAGCAACGTATTTTATCCAGAATTTCAGGATTTTTTGCTGAAAAATCAGCACTAAACCAGCGTTCCAATGCGGCTTCCACAGTTGATGCAGGGCCGTGTTCTCCGGCTTGTTGAACTCGTGCTAATACCGCCTTTCTTTCTGATTTTGTGCGACCATGTGCTGTATTGAGCATCACTAAAGCATTTACTTTTTCAGGATGATTCAGAGCAAAGTCCTGGACTATCAAACCTCCAAGCGAAAAACCAACTAAGGCACAACTCTCTAAATTCAGTCCATCCATCAACGCTAACAATTGCCCGGAGAATTGACTCAACTGACAAGGAATCTCCGGATTCACACTTTCGCCGTGTCCCAGCAAATCGTAACAAATCACAGAGAAATGAGGCGTAAGACTGTCCATTTGCCACTGCCACATTTGACGGTTCATTCCCAAGCCATGCACCAAAATCACAGGCGAACCGGTCCCTTCTTTGCTCCAGGAAGTACCTTGAAATGAACCGTGTTTTATATCGTTCATATCGTCATTTCGGCCTAATTAGCCAGCGTGACAGTACCGGATTTGAAATGCGGCAGCACTTCTTCGTTGAACAGCTTGATACTGCGCATTGCAGTCTCATGTGGAACATCCGGGAAATGAGACCAAAGCATCAACGACTGAAGATTCAATTCTGACTGTAACTCTTTTATCTTTTCAACAATGTATTCCGGAGTTCCAAACAGCATGTTACGCGGGTGTAACCACTCATAGGTCAGAGCATCCAGTTTACCCTGAGTGTCCGGAAGTTCTTCTCCGGGGTCAAGATGATTACCCAAGCCGCGCCAATGACAAATCCATTTGAGATATTTGAGAATGCCGTCCCCGCCCAAACGCTGAGCATCTTCCATATTTTCTGCGCAGAACATATCGCGAACCAATGAAATGCCTTCGCCTAAAGGTACTTCCCGCCCCAACTTTTCCGAGCGTGCATCTCGATATATTTCAAAGCGTTTTTTCAAAGTTTTCACAGTTGGAATCCACATAATCACATTGATGTCGTTCTTTGCTGCCCACTCAATGGAGCTTGTGGAATCGACTACCTGCCAAAGTTGTGGATGAGGCTTTTGCAACGGTTTTGGCAATATGGAAATTTTCTCGATTTCATTGGTTTCCATGTTCATGAAGGTTTCAGATTTCGGACTGTCCGGATGGCTCCAAATCAGTCCGGGCTCCGAGTAAGTGAAAAATTCACCTTGATGAGAAATGAAATCCTGTGTCCAGGCTTTCTTCATGAGTTCAACGGTTTCAGCAAATAAACGGAAATTCTTTGCCTGATCTTTTAAGTCCGCATCTTTGTTCAAATTTGAGGCTTCCCTTCCATAAACACCACGACCAATCCCTACTTCAACTCGGCCATTGCTCATGTGATCCAGCACAGCGATATCCTCAACGAAACGTAAAGGATTCCAGAAAGTAACAATGTTTGCCGCCTGACCGAGACGGATGCGAGAGGTGCGGGCCGCAATGTCTGTACACAACATTATTGCGTTGGGACAAACTTCAAAACCTTCATGACCGAAGTGGTGTTCGGTGAACCAAATCGAATCCCAACCTGCATCTTCAATTGTCACAGCGAGGTCTCGAACTTCGCCTAAAATTTGACCATAAGGTTTTACCAGTCCGGGGTTGCTAACATTCGCAAAATATCCAAAATCCATAATTTTATCAGAAAGTTAAATTTTATTTTTATATATAGTGAGAATTTGAAAACATCAATATTTCAAGATTCGAGCTTCAATAATTTATTC
>LSNO01000081.1 GCA_002082305.1 SAR324 cluster bacterium SAR324-CTD7B | reverse complement strand
TTGTGGTTACTCTTAGCAAGGAATGACAATGAAGAGGATTATTGTGGTTACTCTTAGCACGGAATGACAATGAAGAGGATTATTGTGGTTACTCTTAGCACGGAATGACAATGAAGAGGATTATTGTGGTTACTCTTAGCACGGAATGACAATGAAGAGGATTATTGTGGTTACTCTTAGCACGGAATGACAATGAAGAGGATTATTGTGGTTACTCTTAGCACGGAATGACAATGAAGAGGATTATTGTGGTTACTCTTAGCACGGAATGACAATGAAGAGTGTAAGTGTTGTGAGTAGGGCTTTGATCCTCAGGCAGTAAGAACAAACTGATTATCATCCATCAACTCCAGTCCGGAACCGACCCAGTCTTCCGGTGAAAATTCCTGCAGAAGTTCAACAACCTCTTTGCGTGCTTCCAGGTCAACCGGTGAATAAGGCAGCCGGAAAACAGGCTGTGTTGCACCCGTCATGCTCAAAACTGTGTTCAGGGCGTTTGGGCTGGGAACATGAAAAAGCCAGGACATCAGCGGTTGTAAACGGTCATTAAGCTTTGGATCATCTGTATCCATCAGGCGCCGCATCAATCCCGGCATTAAATTACTGATCACTGAAATCACTCCGTGTGAACCGTGACGGTGACGTCCCTCAAAACACTGGTCATCATTTCCGGACCAGCAGGCGATTCCTTTTGACTCATAGTGCGCCATCCGTTCAATACCGGCACATTCTTTGACGCCGATCAGGTTTGGATGTTGAGCCAGTTCTTCAATTAATTCCGGCTGCAGATCCTGCCCTGTCCTTCCGGGAACGTTGTAAATTATGGAAGGCCCCAAATCTAAAACACGCTTAAAATGCTCTCTGAGTCCCGCATCAGAGGTTTTACCGTAATATGGATTTATCTGCAGGGCTGCGTCCATTCCAAAAGCAAACCCATATCTGGTGCCCTTGATTGCTTCGCGGGTGTTGTTGCTTCCGGTGTTGCCGACGATTGCCAGACGATCGCCGAATTTGTTTACACTGTGGGCAATCAGCATCAGATGTTCCTCCCAGTCCATCAAATGACCTTCTCCGGTGGTTCCGCAGACAATCAGGCCCTGCACACCATTTTTAATCTGTGCTTCAACCAGAAAGTCATAGCTTTCAAGGTCAACATCTCCGTCCAGTTTATAAGGAGTTTTGATTGCGGTCATCAGACTCGCAGATTTTATTTTTTCCATTTTATGATGTTAATTGTTCCAGCCCGAAAGGCTGTATGTTATTTGATTTTTCCTGGCTTTCTGCAAAAAACTCACGCAGCAAAAGTTTTTAAGTTCACTCAGTTTACGTTAATCAGCAGAAACGTTCAAGGCAGGCAGAGAAAATAATTATGGAGCTTTTTTAAGGTTGGATTCATAATAACGCGTGTACAGATTACCCCGCTCTGTAAAGCGCACCCCATAAACATTGCTCCGCAGTCCCGGACGGAAAAAACTGTTTTCAATCACACCAAGCCACTGATCGGTCAAATGTTTTTTCAAAACTATCTGCACACGGTCACCTTCCTGAAATCGCGGGTTGATGGCTTTCGGCATCGGACAGACCTTTTTATGGAGAGAGGTGTCGCCATAGCAAATCCACGAAGCCCGGATGACAATGCCGATACGCTGCGGTCCGCCGTTGACCTGAATAAAGTCAGATGGTGAAAAAGAAGTGATGACTTTGCGGGAAGTGTTTACGATGCGGTCAAAAACCTCCAGTTCATAGGCACGATACTCGGCAAATGCTGCGCTTGAACTCAGCAGCAATAATACTAAAGTAAAATTAAAGCGAACTATCCGGTTCATCGGATTACTCCTTCCAGTTTGGCTCCGTCATATATCGTATCCTGATCCAATACTCCGTTCATGGAAGAACCGTTAAAAATGCTTTTTGAAAAATCTGCTTTTGTTAAATTTGCATTATCAAGATTTACGTCATTCAACTCTGTTCCACCGGCTTTTGCGTCCATCAATAAAACCTCATTCAAAATGGAAGCATTCAAACGTGCATTGTTCATTGTCGCAGAAAGGAGTCTGGCCCGGCTCAAGTCACATTCCTGAAGAGAGGCTTCCGAAAAATTGCAAAAATTTAAAATCGTTCCCTGCAGCTGTGATGAATCAAGGTGAGCACCAATGAACTCTGAACCGGTGAAATCCGCATCGGCTGCTTTGAGATCAACGGAACGACAGGCACTAAAATCGCAGACATGCATTTTTGCTCCACTAAAATTTGCTGCAGATAAAGATGTAAATGAAAAATCACAGAGATCTCCCTTGACGTTAAGCAGGACCGAATCTTTGATAAAAGAACCACTAAAATCAACACTATGCAAAATTGACTGACGGAAATTTACTTCTATGAGGACACAGTCACGTAAATCTGACTTACTCAGATCGCATTCTATAAAAGAGGATTCCTGCATGTGGCTGCCGTACATTTCACAATCATCTATAAGACATTCTTCAAAGTGGGAAAAAGCAAAATCGGAGCCGTTGAAAGTACTTCCGGTAAATTTGCACTTTGTAAAAATTGCCCCCTCAAAATTAAACTTATCAAGATTCAATGCAGTTATATTTACCTCCTTTATTGGAGACCTGCGCTTTACCAGACGTTCAACTTCTTTTCTGGTGATATCGGCCATTAGTTCGTTTAATGTTGATCGGTTATGATGCAAAAAAATTTTCCGAATCGGAGTTCGGGGCTACCATCTGAAATTTTACTTGTTTGCCTCAGTGCGTCAGCCTCTTTACAAAGAACAAGAATGACTGCCATAAACTTAAAAGTTCAGGCTGGCATCCTGAAAAAATATTGCTGATAGTTCTTCAAAAGCTCTTTGCAGGAGTTAAACTTGATTCCGTTTTCGTCGAAACTATAGGCTTTATCAGTTGCAGTCACCGGCACATTGAAACGTGAACGGCGTACGTTGATTGCCGTTCCGGTCAAGATTTTGCCGGTAATGAAAACCACACCTCCATTTGAAATTCTGTTCAAGTCTTTTATTTCTATGTGGGTTTCCCGTTTTCTGAGATTTGTGAAAGCACTAATAACATTTTTTTCGGCCTTTGTTTCAAATTCACTCAGGGTTTCAATTTTTTTCTCATCCCATCCGCCTGCCTCAAGCTCCTTCAGAATAGTATCAATTTCCGTTAAATTGTCCTGCAGAGACTGCAATGCCGTATCTGTCAGTTTTTGGAGTTCATTAAACTGCTTTCGGTTGTTTGTCGTAATACCAACCTCTAAAATAGTATGGGGCTCACTGTTTTCTTCACTAACTTTGCCGCTTTTAGTTTCTTTTGTTCCAGGCAAACCAACATTCGGCAGCAGGATAAGATTTCCGGCTTGAATAACTCCTCCGTAAACATAACCGTATGGTGCCGTGACCTGGAGAGTTGAACCGCAAAAAACTTTTGAGTTCAGGACAAAGTCATCTACTAAAAGATGTTCTCCGACATTTGCCTGAGTGTCAGTCATGTCGCTTGTATGAAGCGATCTGCCGCATTGAACGATGGCACCTTTGATACCATGTGCGACTCGGATTTCACCGAGCGAGCGTAAACGTGCTTTTCCTACGGAACCTCCAATATCTATCCGTACTGCTTCTACGATGCAGCGATCAGCAACATTACCCCGTATTTTTACAATCCCGTCAAAACGTAGATGTCCTGTGGAGGCATCAACTTTATCAACTACTTTTATCTTTTCCACCGAAATGCTGTCGTTATTGAGACAGACAACTCCGGATTTTGTTGCAATGATATGAGTACCTTCCGGATTATACCTGGTGTTTCGTCCCGGACGGATACGATATTGTTTTCCGGATTTGGCAGTAATCAGCTTTCCGGTAATACTATAGCCGTTTTCACCCATTGTGGCCGACATCAACCGTACCAGTTCCTGTCCTTCTTCTACTTTCTGTAAAACAGTTACCTCTTCAAGTTTTACCCCAGTTCCCAAAGCAGGTCGAGACTTCTCGGGAATAAAAAGCAGTTCCGGATACCCATTTTTTCCATGTACAACCGATTTACCGCTGGCGACTAAAGCCGGTTCATAAAAAATCTTATCTGCAATAATATTTTTAATATTTTTGCTGCTGATTCCCTGAAAAATATTTTTCCCCTCGAGCGCAGCAATAATAAGCTCCATCGTCAGAGGATCGCCTTCTTCACTTGGAGGAATGATATTTACATAGGCCCTTGACTCATCTTCACTGAGTTCAATTTGCAAAGTGTAATCATTGGTTTCAACATCCGCCAGGTA
Source organism: SAR324 cluster bacterium SAR324-CTD7B (assembly GCA_002082305.1). Classification (GTDB taxonomy): domain Bacteria; phylum SAR324; class SAR324; order SAR324; family NAC60-12; genus Arctic96AD-7. The sequence continues at coordinate 69,645 of LSNO01000081.1, read as the reverse complement.
ATCAAATTCACCGCTTGTTCGATTATATATTTCCAGCAATTGTTCCGGAACATAGTCCAAGTTCCTCAGGTGAAGTTCTGCCTGAATATCATCCATGCTGGCAGTTTCTGCTCCCACCAGCTGCTCTGGAATGCGCAGCATCACTTTACCGTCGTTAATCGTAATTTTATATAATTCAGCCTTGGCCATTGTTTGAGTGTAGAATGTTGGGTCTTGAGTGGAGGGTGGTGTTGACTTTCGGACTTAATTCATTAATTGTTTCATTTCCTCCGGACTCAAAGCTCTGCTTTCGCCGGACTGCAAGTCACCTAAAGAAACCGTTCCAACCTGGAAGCGCTTAATTTTTTGCACCGGATAGCCTAAGTCTTGGAGCATTTTTTTGATTTGCCGGTTTGTTCCTTCCCTGAGAAAGACCTCAAGCCATGTTTTATCGTTTACAGTATGCAGAATTTTTACCCGTACAGGCTGGTGCCTGCGTTTTTCAATCACCGGTCCTTTCCGCAAAGTTGACAGAGCTGCATTCTCAACGATACCACGTACCTTAACAAAATAACCTTTCCAAACCTTGTGCCGGGGATGCATCAGCTGCTGGGCCAATTCACCGTCGTTGGTCAGTAAAATCAAGCCTTCTGCATCATAATCAAGCCGTCCTACAGGAAAAAGCCTGGCTGAAGTTCGAGGAAAAAAGTCACTGATTGTGGTGCGTCCCTCAGGATCGTTGAGGGTCGTGATGCAATTTTTAGGCTTGTAAAGAGCATATACCTGCGTTTTTTGACGCTGCGGTAATTTTACCCGCCGTCCTTCCACGCTCAAGTGGTCTTTTCCAACGAGCATTTTCTGTCCCATCTTCAGGACAGTTTCACCATTCAGCCTCACTTCGCCGGCCAAAATTAATTTTTCTGCAGCACGTCTTGACGCAATTCCGGCCTGGGCAATAACTTTTTGGATCCGTACAGGCTCTGCTGAATGAAAATTTTGCATCAGCTGGTACCTTCTGTTTGAAGAAAAGAAGTGTCCTCTTGTATCCTCAATAAAGCTTTTTCTGCAGCAAGCTGACTGGCTAGTTTTTTGCTGGCACCGCGCCCTCGTCCGTATTCTTTTTCTTTGACATAAACTGCCATCGTAAATTCCTTTTCATGATCAGGACCAGATTCTTCAACCAGTTCATATGTCGAGGGAATTCCCATTATTTTCTGTACGTGTTCCTGCAGTTCTGACTTATAATCTCGTGTAATATAACCCTCTGCATCTTGCGGCAAATGTGGAAGAAAAATTTTGCGAATTACTCTGGTGATTTGGGAGAGTCCGTGTTCTTCACGGCTGTCAAGGTAGATAGCTGCCATAACTGCTTCAAAGGTGTCAGCCAGCAAAGATTTTTTCTTTCGCCCTCCTGTCATTTCTTCACCCCTGCCAAGTAACAAACATTCGCCTAATTCCAGGGTCACGGCCTGTTTGCTGAGTCCGGATTCACTGACCAGGCTTGCCCGGAATTTTGAGAGTCCTCCCTCATCGAGTTCCGGAAACCCTTCCATCAGCATTTCACTGATCACCAGGTCCAGGACTGCATCACCAAGAAACTCAATCCTTTCGTTATTACTAAATTTTTCATCTAAATCCACTGGCAGATAAGATTTATGCGTCAGTGCTTGGCGGAGAATTTCCGGTTTTTTGAATTGATAATCAACACGTTGACATAAGCGGATCCATTCTTGTTTCATCATTTTACCTTTTTCTTCGTTTGCACCAGACGCGAATGGTTTGCGGACTGTAGAATCCAAGGCTCAGATAATGCACCAGACCGTCTGAAACAGTTTGCTCTATTTCGATAAGTGAAGCACCTCCGGGACAGGCTGAACTAATTTTTGCCGGGCCGCCGATTTGGCTGTCTGTGAATAGCATACTGACGCTGGAAATTTCCCCATCGTGCTTTTCACGCAGCATGTCTGTATCGTGATAAACACGTACGGTATAACAGCCGGAAAGCAAAACCGACATTGCGGAAGCAATCAGCAATGATAAGATGGACGCAGGATTAAAGCTGAATTTTAAGTTGATCATTTGCCAAAATTTTGAAAGGTTGCAGAGCAGCAAACGGATTTCTGCTGTGAGTTCAGAGTCAAAACTGACGGCTTCGACATTACAAACAGCAAGCAAATTCTTAAAATTATTATCACGACAAATGTAGCCCATTTACACACTCTATGACAAGTTTTATTGATACTCACTGCCACCTTGACATCCTGGAATCAACTCCGGAAGAAACAATTATTGAAGCAAAACAGGCAGGTGTTCAACGGATGGTTACTATTGCTGTAGATGAGCCATCTCTGGATTTCGTCTCAAGTACAGTACAGGAATTTCCTGCAGTTTACGGAAGTGTTGGTTTTCATCCGCATGATGCTTCAAAACTTACAAAGTCGCTATTACAAAAAATTCGGCAACTTGCCGAAGAACAGCATAAACTGATTGCAATTGGCGAAACTGGACTTGATTATCATTATATGAACAGTCCTGCTGAGATCCAGCAACAGGCGTTCCGAAAACAGCTTCAACTGGCAGTTGAGCTCAATCTCCCAGTTATCCTGCACAGCCGGGAAGCAGAAACCGATACCCTGAGTATTCTGCAGGAGTTTCCGGTACCATCTCTTGGTGTGGCACACAGTTTCACCAGTTCAATTGAAATGGCAAAAATACTTGTGGATATGGGATGGTATCTGGGCATTAATGGAATAGTAACTTTTAAGAATGCCGAAGATTTACGAGAAGTGGTGCGTTGGCTTCCACTTGAGCATTTACTTCTGGAAACAGACTCACCCTTTCTTGCCCCAATTCCCTTTCGTGGAAAACCCAACAAACCGGCACACATTCCCGCCATTGCCGGTTTTATTGCTAAGTTGAGAAAAATTTCCCTGGAGGAATTAGCACAACAAACCACAGCAAACGCACAGCGCTTGTTTAACTTTGATGAGTGAATGGTGCTGCATTCTTAATAAAGTCCTGTATCGATAATCCTTCCATAATATTAAATAAAATCCTGTAAAAACAACAATCTGCGTCTATAATAATTGAAAATTTATTTGCGTTTATTGATTTCTTAACTGGCATGCAAAGATGCAGAAAAATTTTTCCACTTTTTGTTAAACCAGGATTTTTCGGTGGTGATCATATAATGTTCCACAATTAATTCAGATCAACTGTTTGAATTTTCACAGTTATTGCTAATCCTAAAGCGTGTTACAAAAATAACTATTTAAATAATTAATTTTTGAGGCTTTAAAACCTCATTTCATAAACATCTGTAGAAAACTTTTTATGGAACAGGGTACGCTAATTGGGACTATTTTAGCATGGTTTATGTTGTTGTTTGCCATGACTTTTGATTTTGCCACTCTCTCAGTCAATGCCGGAAACGTAATATATTTCTTGGACACACCTTCATTAATGATCGTTTTTGGAGGAACAATCGCCTCGACCTTTATTTCTCACCCGATGGGAGATGCGAAGGGTTTTTTGGGATATATCGGTAAGTCATGGAAGCCGAATTCGGTTCAACTCGTAGAAACGCTGACCTTGATAATTGACGTTTCTAAAATTGCCCGAAAAAATATTCTGGCAATTGAAGACGCACTGCCCAGCGTCGAAAACCTTTTCCTGCGCGGAGGATTAAGACTGGTGGTGGACCGTGCTGACCGGGAGGCAATAGTGAACATGATGGCTCACGAAGTAAAATATACAATGTCCGGCAAGGATAATGAAATTGCTGTGGTTGGAACAATGGCTTCTCTCTGCCCTGCCTGGGGAATGCTTGGAACGCTGGTTGGACTGGTACTTCTTCTCCAGAACCTTGATGATCCTTCCGCTATTGGCCCTGCAATGGCTGTGGCTTTGATTACCACCTTTTATGGATCCCTTTTTGCGAATACTATTTTTGCTCCAGCCAAAAAGAAGCTTGAAGGCTATGCGGGTGAGGAAAAAGTTTTGATGGAAATGATCCGTGACGGCGTGCTTTACATTGAGGGCGGACAGCGTCCGGATTTTATTGAAAACGACTTGATGAACTATCTGCCGCCCGTTCAAAAAACAATGTATGAAGCTTTGAAGTTTGAAGGCGGCGGTGAAGCCGCCGCTGAAGGTGGAGATTGATCTGAACCTGAAAAAGGAGTAAATAATGGGTCAGATGATTGATGAGGAAGATTGTGAAGTTTGTATTCCTTTTGAGCAGGATTGGATTTTTACTTATGGTGATTTGGTAACGCTGCTGCTTTGCTTTTTCATTTTGCTCTTTTCCATGTGCAAGACTGATATCGAAAAAAGCAGGCAAATTTCTGAAAGTTTCAAAAGCATGCCGCCGGGCAGTCCCTTTATTTTCAGTGGACAATCTTCAAATTTAGATAAAGCTTCAAAGGAGCTTGAACAGCTGGATGTACCTGATGATGTGTCAATCAATGCCTCAAAGGCTGGACTGGAGGTTACATTCAGCAAAACAGTGGCCTTTGAACAAGGTTCTGTATCAATTTCTGAGAAAGCAAAAAAGACTTTGATCAAGATGCTGCCGATTATTGGGCAGCTGCAGAACAATATTGAAATATCCGGACACACCGATGAATCTGATTCAAATCAGAAATATCCATCAAACTGGGAACTTTCTGTAGCACGAGCAAGCGTGATTGCCGCTTTTCTGGAATCAAAACTTATTCCAGTAGATCGTATCCAGGTAGCCGGATATGGTGATTCCCGTCCAAGATTTAATCCGGATACAGCTTATAAACGTAACTTGAACCGACGTGTACAGATTCTGCTCCTTCCTGAAGATCAAACACGCTAGTTTCTCTGCAACCCTTAACTTAATACTGCGTACCTGAGATGGGACAACTCATTGATGAGGATGATTGCGAAGTTTGTGTTCCGTTCGATCAGGAGTGGATTTTTACTTATGGTGATTTGGTAACGCTCCTGCTTTGCTTTTTCATCTTGCTCTTTTCATCGTGCAAATATGAAACAATGAAATTCAAAAGCCTGGCTGCGAGTTTTAAACCTCTACCGGCTGGTACTCCGTTTTTGAATGAGGGTAAAGACTCCATCGTTGAGCAGATTGCCCAGCAGTTGGAGGAAAGTGAGTTGGGAGATGACGCAAATATCAATGTTGAAGAAAAGGGGGTTGTTGTCTCTTTCAAAGCAAGTGCATATTTTAAAACAGATTCTGCCAAGTTGAATGCAAAGGCAGTCAAGGAAATGACCCGCTTCTCCAAACTCATCTTCCTCCTGCCCAACAAAATTCAAATCGAAGGACATACGGAAAAAAAACAGCCGGATAATTGGGATTCAACCTGGGAACTGGCTGGAGCACGTGCCTCGAAGATTGCTCGATTCTTTATTGAAAACGGGCTGGATCCCACAAAAATTACAGTTAAGAGTTTTGGTTCAACACGTCCGCGCTTCCGCGAAGCTTCACCTACTCAAAGAAGCTTAAACAACCGGGTAGAAGTTGTTGTCTTGCCGTAAAACCTGTAATCAATCCATATTCCTTCCGTAAACAATTGACTCCTGAAAGTCGTAGTTTTTACGCTTTTGCTCCGGAAGTTCTTCCGGACTTATTTCACGAAATCCGCATTGAGTAAAAACATGTGAGGTGGCAGTACTTAAAGCGAATGCAAGTTTGCAGTTTCCAGAGCGGATTTTTTCAGAAGCAGCCTGGATCAGTTCACTGCCGATCCCCTGATTACGATATGATTTATTCACTGCCAGACTGGCAATTTCTGCAGCAGAACCATCTGGATAATAAATAACTTCGCAGCAACCAACAACGTCTTCATCAATACAAAACACCAGATAATTATCAATTTGCTGTTCAATGTAGGAAGACGTGCGTAAAACAATTGCTGCATGCTGAACCGGACTTTTGAGGATTTCCAAAATAGACTGCAAATCGCTAAGCTGTGCAGGACGAGTGCGTTTGTATGAACTGTTTGTAATCATTACTCCGGCTCCTTTTGGAGTAAGCAGTTCTGCTAGCAGGGCACCCTCAACCCTGCCGTCCAGCAAATGACACCGTTCAACACCATGAACACAGGCTTCAGTCAGTACATTCAATTGCAGGCGCTGTGATGAAGGTAAATCCGGATTTTTTTTCAACCATTGCTGAACACTTTCTGTTGTCATTTCCAGAGAATCTGAGCCATCAATTTGCGGCAATGTTAATGTATCCAGTACAATAAATTTTTTTGCACGTAAGCGCGTTGCCACTTCAAAGGCAACCTGATTTGGATCAAGAATCCACAATCGTCCCTTTTCTCCCAGTGCAAAAGGTGGTAGTATAACAAGCTTTGAGTTTGAAATTTCCTGACGGAGTGTTTCCAGGTCAAGTCCGCAAACGTTTCCAGTGAAGTGTGTACCGAAATTTCCGGAAAAAGATTTTTTCTCTGCAAACATGAAATGACCGGTTAAGGTTTGAAGCTGCCGACTACAACTCCTGAACCGAGTCAGTAACTGCCAGTTTGCAGAAGAAATTGCCTGTTCAATCAGCGGTAAATGTGTTTCTTCCGCAACAAGAATACCGTCTTCAGTTTGGCAAACAAGACCACCATCAGTTAGAAACTTGCGGATCTGTGTTTCTGCGCCATGGATCAAAACGATTCTGATACCAACTTGTTGCAAGAGCGCTAAATCTTCAATTACTCTGAAATTGTGACCATTAAGCAAATCTCCGCTTAGTTGAACCACGAAAGTTTGCTGATGGAACTCTTCCAGATAGGGCAGGGAAGCCCGCAAATTATGAATAAAACCGGACAACTCCGGATCAAGAGAATGCTGTGGCATGGGTTATATTAAAAAAAAAGTTGAACTGGAATCTTCACCGCAAAGTAAACAAAAAGCGGAAGTTCTTTCAATCGTGATTCCTGCTTTCAACAGCGCAAAACTGCTGTCAATCTGTCTTGAAGCCCTTGAAAAACAAACTGCGCAAAAATCCTGTTTTGAAGTTACAGTTGCAGACGATGGTTCCACAGATGAAACTTTGCAAATGCTGCAGCAGTTTAAAGCACGCTCTGAGTTACAGCTTCAATGGACTACAATTCCGAATTCCGGTCCAGGCAATGCCCGTAATGCCGGAGTTGCTTTATCTTCCGGAACATGGATCGGGTTTATGGACGCGGATGTTATTCCACATCCGGACTGGGTAAAAAATGCACTTACGCTAATTCAGCAAAAACCGGAAGCCGGAGCATTTGAGGGCCGTACAGAAGTCACTCAACGCAGCCGGGCTACGCCATTCACGCATCAAACCGAAAACATTGACGGCGGACGCTACCCAACATGTAATTTTCTGGTCCGCCGAAACTTAGCACATTTTCATCCGGCTTATCTTATTCCTTTCCGGGAGGACACAGATTTAGCGTTCAGCATTTTAGCTGCAGGATTTCCGATTATATTTGCTCCCGAACTGATTGTGGAACATCCACCTCTACCTTCAAGCTATTTACGGCCGCTGGTTTTAGCACGAAGATATTATTATGACGGTTTATTGTCTCGGAGATTTCCCCGCCGTTACCGTAATGATTTGGACGCACATCAGATAATTGGTCTCAAAATTCCGCATTTGAAGAAGAAATTATACTCTTTATTTGTGCTTTCTCAAATTGTTTTTCTTGGATCACAGCTTTTCGGTTTATCCGGAAAGAGTTTGTTTCTGGCAGGAAGTGCCTACCTTTTGTGCCTGCTAATGACTGCCGGAGCAAGTCTGCGCTTTGCAAATTTGCGGGATCTTTCGCTCAAAGACTGGCTTGTCTTTATTTGCCAGCAGCACGTGCTGCCGTGGGTGATGGGTTATTCACTGTTTCGGGGCTGGTTGGATTTTCGCGGAGAACCTGAGTATTCGGCCAGTTAATTGTGACGGCAGGACTATACGATAATTTGACTATTTACTCAAAGCAATTCAGAATGGAAGACCACCCTTTGAAGAGTTGTGCCAGACGTCAACTCCTGGTCTTATTTTAATTTGTCGTTGAATGCAGATACCCGGAATTATTCAGTTTGGATTCAAAGACAAACTGACTCAGGTCAGTAAAACAAAAGATTTAAATCAGAAAATAAGTGTAATTCAAGATGTTTGTTACCTATAAACTTTCAGAAAAATCATTTAAAAACCTCCGGAAAAAAGGAGTCAGTGATGTTGCTCTAAACGACCTTACTGAGCTGGAGAACAGGGTATTTCCAAACTCGTATATTTTTTTGAGCCGTGTCCGGAAGCTCCCTCAGGCAGAAGAAATCATGAAAAATGAGGCGGATCTTTTGAAAGCAGCAAAGGGGTTTTTGCGCCTGGACCTTCTGATTCCGAACCGCACAATCAGGGAATGGACCGAGGCTCTGATTTTTGCGGTTGTAGTGGCAACCATTGTCCGGACCTATTTGTTTGCACCTTATCAAATTCCATCCGGATCGATGCTGCCGACTATTCAGATTGGAGACCACATATTTGCCAGTATGTATTCCTATGGCTCACCGATTCCCTTCACAGATATCAAACTTTTTAAAAAACCTGTACTGCGGGGAGATATTATCATTTTTCCATTTCCGAGTGACCCTTCGGTTGACTACATAAAACGCGCAGTTGGGCTGCCTGGTGAGACACTGGAAATTCGGAAAGACCAGGTTTTCATAAATGGAGAACAACTTGATGAGCCTTACGCATATTATGAACCAAATGAACGGAGAACCCGACTGGCGCAGGGTTTAATGTCCTCAACTCCGGTCAGCCGCTTTGGTCCGATTAAGATTCCGGAAGGTAAAATATTTGCGATGGGAGATAACCGATACAACAGTGCAGATAGTCGTTACTGGGGTTTTGTTGATCTGAAAACAGTTGCCGGAAAAGGACAGATTATCTACTGGTCGCACGATCCTGATGAAAATATTTTTGGCGGATATAGATTTGGCCGTTTACTTGATTTCCTGAAATAATAAGTCAACAAGAGCAGTTTTTTTAGTGAAAGTATGAAAACAGCAGCAAATACAATTCCCCGAAATGCACCCTGCTGGTGCGGAAGCGGTAAAAAATATAAAAAATGCCACATGGAAAAAGGGCAAAAACAGGTGCCGTTGCCTGAGACAAAACCTAAGCCTAAATGGCGTCAAGTTATTATTAAAACCGAGAAACAGATTGAAGGTATCCGCAAAAGCAGCCAACTTACAAAAATTCTGCTCGATATGGTTGAGGAACGAATCGGTGAGGGAGTGACCACAAATGAAATAGACGGGTGGGTTTATCGTGAAACTTTGGCTAACGGCGCAATTCCGGCTCCATTGAATTACGGGCACGGTCAAGGTCGACGCAGGATGCCGTTTCCTAAAAGTGTCTGCAGTTCACTGAACAATGTCATTTGTCATGGTATTCCAAACAATCAGGCACTGCAGAGCGGTGATATTGTGAATATTGATGTTACCTGCGATTTGGACGGCTATTTTGGAGATGCCAGCAGAATGTTTATCATTGGCGATGTTCCGGAAAAAACGCGGGAATTGGTGGAAGTCACACGGGAATGTCTTGAACTGGGGATAGAACAGGTTTGTCCATCTAATACGCTTGGGGACATTGGCCACGCTATTCAGCAGCATGCGGAAAAACACGGCTTTTCGGTAGTCAGAGATTTTGCAGGACATGGAGTTGGAGTGGAATTTCACGAGCCTCCACAGGTACTGCATTTCGGTCAGCCGGGGACAGGTGTAACCATTCAGGAAAATATGATCTTCACAATTGAACCGATGATCAACATGGGCAGTTATGAATGCAGAGTTTTGGGTGACGGCTGGACGGCTGTGACTGTGGACGGAGAGTTATCTGCTCAGTGGGAACACACTTTGCTGGTTACTGAAAGTGGAGTTGAGGTACTGACTGCATAAGTCATTCTGCATTAACAATGTATTGCTTGTTAGCAATCAAGATTAGACAATTACCTGAAAATTATCCATTCCCGCGAAAGCAGGAATGACAAACAATTGTGAATTATAGACTTTGTAAACTAGTTCATCAAAATACTGTTTTCAATTATTTTGTATGCATGTGAGCATTAAGCTTGTATTTTCCGCAGTCTTCGCTTAATTTATTGTCTAATCTATCAAAATCTTAAACATGAAAATTTAAAATGGGTACCTGGAACAAACCGCCAAATAAATCACCTTGGGAAAAAGGGCCGAAACCTCCCGATATTGATGAACTCCTCAGCAATCTTCAGGATAAGTTTAAGATTGGTCTGCCAAAAAAAGGGGTATTTTCCTACATCATAATTTTAGCAATTATCGTTTGGTTGGCAACAGGTATTTTTATTATTGATCCTGAAGAACAGGGAGTCATCAAGCGTTTTGGAGAGGTTACAGAAGTGGTTGGACCGGGACCGCATTATCATTTACCGTCTCCGATCGAAACCGTCCAGATTGCTCCGGTAACTGCAGTGCGGAGACTTGAGATTGGATTCCGTACAATACAGACTGGACCTCCTGCCAAATACAGACGTGTTTTAAAAGAATCATTAATGCTCACCGGAGATGAAAACATCATTGATGTGCAGTTCATTGTGCAGTATCGCATTTCTGATTTGGAAAATTATCTTTATAGTCTGACTAATCCGGATGTAACTGTGAGATCTGCCGCTGAATCCGCGATGCGTGAAGTTATCGGTGATTCTTCAGTTACGCAAGCACTGACTGTTGGAAAAGGAATAATTGAAGATACTACTGCTCTGCTTCTTCAGCAAACAATGAACAGTTACAAAGGCGGAATTAAGATTGAGAATGTGAAACTGCAGGATGTTCATCCTCCGGACGCGGTAAAAGAAGCTTTTAAAGATGTGGTAAGTGCCCGTGAGGACCGTGAAAAAATGATCAATGATGCAGAAGGTTACAGAAACAATCTTGTTCCGAAAGCCAGAGGAGAAGCTGCACAATTGATCAATAGTGCAAAGGGTTATGCCAAAGAAAAGGTGTTGGTCGCCATTGGTGAATCAGAAAGATTTAATCTGATCTATGAAGAATATAAAATGGCCAAAGATATTACCCGGGAGCGGATTCTGCTAGAAACAATGGCCAGCATTCTCCCCAAAGTAAACAAGGTGATTGCTGACAAAGAGTTGGGAAGGAATGTTCTTCCGTTTTTGCCGATCGGACAATCATTGAATCAACTGAGTAAATAAGTTTAGTCAGATCAATTTGACAACCGAGTTATCCCCATCTTTCGGCTGTTAGTCACAGTTTACGTTTACTCTGAATTCATGTTGTTTTCAGGGCTTTTTCAAATAATTCTTTGGAGGTATTAATGATTGCAGTTGGTTCGGAAGCACCGGATTTTAAATTGGCCAGTCAGTTTGATACGGAGTTTTCCCTGAGTGAGTTCAAGGGAGAAAAGAATGTAATGCTGGTGTTTTATGTATTAGATTGGACAGCCACATGAAGCAGGGAAATACCCAAAATTGAGTCGATGATTGATCGATTCAAGGAGGCAGACACTCAAGTATTGGGTGTGAGCATTGACAGTAAACATTCACATAAAAAATGGGCCGAATCCCTTGGCGGTGTGTCTTATCCACTGCTGCAGGATTTCCATCCAAAAGGCGCCATGTCGACTTCTTATGGGGCTTATTTGGAGAATAAGGGATTCGCAGCTCGATCAACAGTTATAGTAGACAAGCAAGGCTCGGTTCGATATTCCGTTATGGCAGATGGAGAGCGCATTATTGGCGAGCTTTTAGCTGAGTGCAAAAAGGTTAACAGCTGAGCGACTGGAAATCTTTTTTAAAATCATACAGGCGGTCTCAATTAAGACCGCCTTTTTTTTTGGGAATTTTAATCTGACACACAGTGAATGGAACTTTATTTTTATGAAGACTGTGAATATTCGCAGATTGTGCTGAATACGATTTCCACGCTAAAAATAAAAGATAAATTTACATTCAAGGATATCCGCCTGAATCCGGACTATGCGAAAGAACTTGTAGAACTGACAGGGGATGTGATGGTCCCCTGCCTAATAACTCAAGATGGTCCAATGAAAGAAGCAAAAGATATCCGGAAATATCTTGTTTCACATTTTTTGTGATACTTCTCTCTATGAACCATTCCGCAGACATGGATCATAGGTCGAAGCGATCTAGATTCATAACCTTGTCCCACGCAGCCACAAAGTCACTGACAAACTTCTGCTGCGCGTCGTCACTAGCGTAGACCTCAGCGAGGGACCGGAGTTCAGAGTTCGAACCGAAAACTAGGTCGACCCTAGTGCCGGTCGATCGGAGTTCTCCACTCTTACGATCACGACCCTCGAACTCTTGCTCGGCGTCTGACGTAGCCTTCCACTCCGTCGAAATATCGAGCACATTCACGAAGAAGTCGTTGGTCAGCGTCTCTGGACGGTCAGTCAAAACCCCGTGCTTCGACGCTCCGGCGTTGGCGTTCAAGACACGCATGCCGCCGACAAGGACCGTCATCTCGGGAGCCGTCAGATTCAACGTGAACGCCTTGTCGACCAACAGGTGCTCTGTCTGGAGGTTATGGCCCACCCGGAGGTAGTTCCGGAACCCGTCTGCGACCGGCTCGAGGAATGCGAACGACTCGACGTCGGTTTGCTCCTGTGATGCGTCGGTGCGCCCAGGCGTGAAGGGGACCTCCACGTCCTGGCCCGCACGCTTCGCCGCCTCTTGGACGGCTGCGCAACCACCCAGCACGATTAGGTCGGCAAGCGAAACTTTCTTCCCCCCTGTTTGCGAGTTGTTGAACTCTTGCTGGATCCCTTCGAGAGTTGCCACCACCGGGGCTATGCCAGAGGCCACGTTAACGTCCCATTCAGCCTGTGGTGAAAGGCGAATCCGTGCGCCGTTCGCGCCACCTCGCTTATCTGTATCACGATAGCTTGAGGCCGACGCCCAAGCGGTCGAGACCAGCTGAGAGATCGACAAATCTGAGCCGAGGATCTTGGCCTTGAGAGACCCTATGTCCGCATCGTTGATCAGAGTGTGGTCAACGGCAGGAACGGGATCCTGCCAAAGTAGTTCTTCGTTGGGAACCCACGGTCCAAGGTACCGCACGGCGGGTCCCATATCTCGGTGTATTAGCTTGTACCAAGCGCGAGCAAATGCGTCGGCGAATTCGTCCATGTTCTCGTAGAACCGCTTCGAGATCTCTTTGTAAATCGGATCGGTGACCAGCGCGAGGTCCGTCGTGAGCATCGTGGGGGCGTGCGTCTTCGACGAATCGTGGGCGTCAGGCACGGTGCCCTGCGCTTCGGAGTTCTTGGGGGTCCACTGATGCGCACCGGCCGGGCTCTTCGTCAGCTCCCACTCGTAGTCGAACAGATTCTCATAGTAGCCGTTGTCCCACTTCGCCGGCTCGGTGGTCCAAGCGCCCTCCAGCCCGCTGCCGATCTGATCGCCGCCTTTGCCGCTGCCAAAGCTGCTCGTCCATCCGAAGCCCTGCTCAGCAATCTTCGCGCCCTCTGGCTCGGGACCTTTGTAATGTTCCTCGGCAGCACCATGTGTTTTGCCGAACGTGTGGCCACCAGCAATTAGAGCCACGGTTTCCTCGTCGTTCATCGCCATCCGGCGGAACGTTTCACGGATGTCTCGCGCGGCCAACAGCGGGTCCGGATTGCCGTTTGGACCCTGTGGGTTAACATATATTAGTCCCATCTGTACGGCGCCGAGAGGTTCGGCCAGCTCCCTATCACCGCTGTAGCGCTCGTCGTCTAGCCAGACGGTCTCCGGTCCCCAGTACGTGTCCTCGTCGGGGGCCCAGATGTCCTCGCGGCCGCCGCCGAAACCGAAGGTCTTGAAGCCCATCGTCTCCAGGGCGCGGTTGCCAACGAAGATAATCAGGTCGGCCCAGGAGATCTTCCGGCCGTACTTCTGCTTGATCGGCCAGAGCAGCCGGCGCGCCTTGTCGAGGTTGACGTTGTCGGGCCAGCTGTTCAGTGGGGCGAAGCGTTGTGCACCCGCACCACCACCGCCGCGACCGTCTGTGATACGATACGTTCCAGCCGCGTGCCACGTCAACCGGATGAAAAGTGGTCCATAGTGGCCATAGTCGGCTGGCCACCAGTCCTGCGACTGGGTCATCAGGGCATCAACGTCCTTCGTCAGGGCCTCAAAGTCGAGGCTCTTGAACTCCTTTGCGTAGTCGAATCCCTCACCGTTGGGATCGTCCTGTGGATGGTTCTGTCGCAGGATCCGCATGTTCAACTGGTTCGGCCACCAGTGTTGGTTCGCTGTGCCGCCAGCGGCCTGATGTGTTTTGCCCATAACAGGACATTTGCTTTCAGTAGTCATAATTCTCCTTCTTAATATGTGAGGCTCCCTCAGGAGCGTTAGGGGATGAACGGTAAAACTGTGATTAGATAATATGGTTATCCTAGAGAAGAGAATCGGTTTTGTCTAATCGTTTGTTTCGATGACTTTGACAGGCATTGACTATCAATTCAATGATCGATAGAGAGCAGCGAAGAAATGAAGGAACAACAATACGCCTTGGCAAAGTCATTAAAAACTTTCAAATGAGAAGGTGCTTCTTGCAATCTTTGCATTCCGACTAGAGAAATCTCAGAGTGAGCACCCAACCGAAATAACGAAGAAGATAACGACAATGCCCATTTCCAATTGAGATCAGATGCCCGAAGACAGTTTAAAGATGAATACTCCAAGAAACTCGACCTTGAACTAGATGTTTCGAAGGGCAGGCTTGGAATGCATGGCAAGGGTTTTTATATCGTTGTCAATGGTGATGTGGACTAACAGGTCAACATTGACGAAAGTGGTTATGATCTGAACAGCATGGAAAAGATCTGCTGGATTGTGTGATAAAACAAGAGACTTGAAGCCAAAGCTATAACGCCATCAGCCTGCTGACTGAAGTTCCATATCCCTCTTTCTCATGCTCAAGTCTGCTCTAAACCCCGGGTATAAACTCCCCTTTAGCCCTCAATGAACTCAGTGTAAATATAAAATATTTAAATTGATTTGTTTAATCTTTTAATTTTGTTATTCTGATTGGTAACATCAATTAATACAGATTAACCTTTTGTTTGAGGAGTGTTTAATGAATTTGAGAGATCTGGAATATCTTTCAGCCATCGGCGAATTAAAACATTTTCGAAAAGCAGCAGAGAAATGTTTTGTGAGCCAACCCACTTTGAGCGGACAACTAAAAAAATTAGAAGACCACATTGGCGCTCAACTGGTAGAACGAACCACCAGAAATGTCTTTTTGACACCCATTGGTGAAGAAATAGTAAAAATATCACGGAGAATTTTGGCTGATGCGGCTTCCATTGAAAATATGGTTTCAACCTATACAGATCCAATGAGCGGTACACTCAATGTTGGTCTAATTCCAACAATAGCACCTTATCTTTTGCCCTTGATTGTGCAACCTATAAATCAAGCCTATCCTCAACTGGAAATTATCTTACAGGAAGTTCAAACAGAAGTTATGTTGAAAAAACTGAGTGAAGGAACATTGGATGCAGGAATCTTAGCAGTTCCTCTAGAAATGAGAGGACTTGAAGAGATCATTCTATACACAGAACCATTTTATGTTGCTGCTAACAATCAGCACCCATTTGCTGCTAAATTATCTATCAAGATAGAGGATTTGCAGGATGAAACTCTATTATTACTGGAAGAAGGTCATTGCTTGAGAGGGCAGGTTATGGATGTTTGTTCACAAGCCATGACCAAAGAAAGAAAAGATTTCCAGGGTACAAGTCTGGAAACAATCAGACATATGGTATCTACTGGTATTGGAATTACCCTGATTCCACAAACTGCAATTGATTATAATAATCTAATTCAAAATGCTTCTATCAAATATATTCCGTTTAAAAACCCTGCGCCTGCCAGAAGAGTTGGATTATTATTTCGGAAAACTTCCAATAGAAAAGTGTGTTTTCAAAAATTAGCTGCTTCGATTCAAAGTATCATTCAAAAAGAATTTTTACTGGAAGAAACTGTAGAGGTTCTTCCAGTAAAATTGAACAGATAGAACTTCACCAAATATATGTACTGGAAAGGGCAGAGTGGTTCTCAGGTTTCCTCAAGTCCCCTCTTCATTATCAACTTCCCGGAACGCACCATTTCCACAAGCCCCATTGGCTCCAGTAGTTTTTCAAGGGCATCGATTTTTAAGGAATCGCCGGTCGTTTCAATCACAAGAGACTGATCCGTAATGTCTACTGTTTTTGCACGAAACACCTCTACAATCTGGAAAATTTCTGCACGCTGATCAGGCTTTGCCCTTACTTTAAATAATGCCATCTCCCGATCCACAATATCCGTAGAAGGGTGACTGGCGGCGTGAACAACATCAACTAATTTATTCAGTTGCCGCAGTATTTGGTCGTATGAGCTTGGTACACCTTGTACTACTACTGTAATTCTTGAAAAGTTGGTGTTGTGTGCCGGTGAAACGACCAGTGAGTCCACGTTGTAACCACGACGCGCAAATGTTTGAGCAAGCCTGACAAGAACTCCGGGCTTGTTACAAACATAAATACTGATTGCAAATTTTTCTTCCATAAAAGCCTGATTGTGATTAATTATGATCGACTATTCAGCAGGGCATCGATTATAAAGTATAAAAATTAAACGGTAATGAAAGCTGATTTTTCACCTATTTCAGAGATCAAGTACTGCCAACGGGCTTTTTAAGTTTCTTGCTTGCCGGAGGTTCATCAATTAACATATCGCTGACAGCGGCTCCTGCAGGAATCATCGGAAAAACATTATCAGCTTTGACCACTTCTGCTTCAATAATACAGGGACCATCGTTATAGGCTAGAGCTTTTTTTAACACTTTTGTCACATCACCTGCACGCCTAAGATGAAAACCCTTGATTCCGTATGCTTCACCAATTTTGACAAAATCCGGATTACCTTCCATGTCTACTCCGCTTTCACGGTTATCAAAAAACAGCTGTTGCCATTGCCGAACCATGCCCAGATAGCTGTTGTTGATAATCAAAATTTTGAGCGGCAACTTGTTAATTGCAGCCGTTGCCAGCTCCGACATAGTCATTTGGAAACCGCCGTCACCCACAACAGCAACTACAAGATCTTCTGGGTTTCCAAGTTGCGCTCCAATAGCTGCGGGGAATCCGTATCCCATGGTTCCAGCTCCTCCGCTGGACAGCCATTGGCGTTCGCGGAGGGATTTGCAGAATTGGGCCGCCCACATCTGGTGTTGGCCGACATCCGTAGCAATAATAGCATTGGATCCGGTTAAACGGTCCAGTTCAGCTAAAACATGTTGTGCGCGCAAACCTCCACGCTTTGGATATTTTAAGGGGTGTTTCTTTTTCCAGTTCTCAATTTTCTTCAGCCACTCTTTGGTGTCAAGCGGCTTTACCAGAGGAATCAATTCATCCAGGACCAAAGCTGCATCTCCATTTACGCTGATGTCCGGTTGAATGATTTTTCCAAATTCAGCAGGATCGATGTCTATATGTATTTTTGTGGCGTTTGGACAAAATTCACTAACTTTGCCCGTAATGCGATCATCCCAGCGTGCGCCGATTGCCATAATCAGATCACACTCGATAACTGCCTTGTTGGCATAAGCTGTTCCGTGCATACCCAGCATTCCAACTGAAAGCTGGTGCATTTCAGAAATACTCCCTTTTCCAAGCAGAGTTGTGGTAACAGGAGCCCGAAGTTTTTCTGCCAGTTTTTTTACTTGTTTTCCTGCTGAGGAAATTACTGCACCAGCCCCAACATAAAGCAACGGGCGTTTTGATTTTGCCAGCAACTCAGAGATTTTTTTAATGCTGTTGGAGTTCCCACTTTTAGGTACTGAATAGCCCGGCAGATCCATCTTTGCGGAAAAATCTTCTGCCCATTCTTCAGAAACCACATCTTTGGGTAAGTCTACCAAAACGGGCCCGGGACGACCTGTTGAGGCAAGATGGAATGCTTCTTTAACAATTCTTGACAAGTCTTTTACATCCCTGACCAGATAACTGTGTTTGACTACAGGCATTGTTACACCAAACACATCGGCCTCCTGAAAAGCATCTTTACCCAAATTGGGCGTGATGGTTTGTCCTGTTAGAACCACAAGAGGTACTGAATCCATATGAGCAGTGAGTATACCAGTGACGGTGTTAGTCGCCCCGGGTCCGGAAGTCACCAAAACCACTCCGGTTTTTCCAGTAGCTTTCGCGTAACCGTCCGCCATGTGTGTTGCCCCTTGTTCGTGACGTACTAAAATTATTTTTATTTCCGGAGCATCTACAAGTGCATCAAAAATCGGCATACAAGCACCACCGGGATATCCGAAAATATACTCAACTCCTTGTTTCTTCAGGACTTCAACTAAAATTTGAGAACCGTTCAAGCGTTTTTTCATGTTCTTAGTTTAGACAAATGTATAGTTTAACCTAAAATATACCACTATTTTATTGCCGCCTCAAGTAAAAACGCAAACATTGTGAAAAAATATTAAATAATAATACCTTTGAATAAAAACAGTTGTCAATTATGACGATAAAAAGTGATTAAATGGCATTCGACTATAAATAAAAAGTCAACATTAAGAATATAATACAAATAATAGTTGGTTTTAATAATAAAAAATTAATGATACACACAGGAAGCACAAAACATTTAATATAAAAAACACCTTTGATAAACGAATTTTATTGATTTTTTGGTAGTATTTGATAGAACTAAGACTCGTATTATTTCTACAATGCATCGAAAAAAGAGGTTTTAATTTGTTCTCCAAGGACATTCAGACTAAAGTTGACAATCTTCTGAGTCGTTATCCCATCAAGCAAAATGCACTGATTCCAATTTTACTTCTGGCTCAGAATGAAAATGATGGTTGGTTGACGGAAGAGTGGATGCAGCACGTGGCAGACATTTGCGAAGTGCCGCTTACTCATGTTGAAGGCGTGGTTACCTTTTACACTATGTTTCGTTTGAAACGTCCCGGGAAATTCCATTTGCAGGTTTGTACTTGCGTACCATGTTGCCTCGTTGGAGGAACAGAGTTGTTGGAACACACAGAAAAAAAACTAAACATTCACGCAGGACATACGACAGCTGATGGTGAATTCAGCATTGAAGAAATGGAGTGTATTGGAGCGTGCAGTTTTGCACCTGCGATCATTGTAAATGAGGACTATCATGAGCAGGTAACTCCGGACAAAATGAACAAATTGATTGATCAACTGAAACAGTAAAAATGCTAGAAGAAACCCTTGTTCTTTTTAAAAATATCAGAAATCCCAAATACGATAAATCCCTGGCCGGTTACAAAAAAACTGGTGGGTTTAAATCTTTGAAAAAAGTATTTGGCATGAAGCCGGAAGAAGTTGTGCAGGAAGTCAAAGAATCCGGAGTACGCGGACGGGGCGGAGCTGGATTCCCGACAGGTTTGAAATGGAGCTTCATGGCAAAAGGAACCGGTAAACCCAGTTATCTGGTTGCCAATGCTGATGAATCTGAACCGGGGACTTGTAAGGATCGCGAACTGATGCTAAAAGATCCTCACCTTTTTTTGGAAGGCCTGATGATTGGAAGTTATGCTGTTGGTTGTCATCATGCTTATGTCTATGTTCGTGGTGAATTTTTTCCAGCCATCAAGACCTTAAATGCTGCTGTTGATGAATTATATGCAGACGGGCTTCTTGGACACGACCCGCTGGGCAGCGGCTTTAATTTGGATATCACTATCCACACCGGCGCAGGTGCTTATATTTGCGGTGAGGAAACCGCACTGCTGGATTCATTGGAAGGCAAACGCGGACAGCCCAGAGTAAAACCTCCTTTCCCTGCAGTTTCAGGCTTCAACGGATGCCCAACGAGTGTAAACAATGTTGAAACATTGGCCTGTTTGCCCTTTATTTTTAGCGATGGAGGAGTGGAATCTTTCAAAAGTTTTGGTCCACAAAATAATTCAGGGACGCATTTAGTGAGCTTGAGTGGTCATGTAAATAGTCCGGGAGTTTATGAGTTGCGGATGGATGTCAGTATGAAAGACATTATTTACGAAATCGGCGGAGGCATCCGGAATGGAAAGAAGCTTAAAGGTGTAATTCCCGGAGGCTCCTCTTCACCTGTCATGAAAGCCGATGAAATTGATGTGCTTTATAACTTTGATGATTTGGCAAAAATAGGGACCATGATGGGGTCTGCGGCAATGATGGTCTTTGATGAAGACACCGATGTAGTGAAATTACTCCACCGCATTACCCGTTTTTACGCCCATGAATCCTGCGGACAGTGTACGCCCTGCCGCGAAGGAACTCACTGGTCTCGTCAAATTGTCCGGGATTTTCTCAATGGAAACGGAAGTGAAGAAAAATTGAAGCGTCTTGACCGAGTCGGCGGAAACATGTTGGGGACCACTCTTTGTGCTTTGGGGGATGCCGCCGCGTTGCCGATTCAAAGTATTGTAAACAAATTTCCGGAGGAGTTCCGGAATTATTATGCCACTACTTAAACGAGTTTTCCATGCCTGTATTTCAAATTGATGGTGAGCCGGTTGAATATGAGCCGGGCGAAAAAGTCCTTTCTGCCGCTTTACGTTGCGGAAAAATAATTCCTCATTATTGCTACCATCCCGGAATGTCTATAGTCGCCACCTGCCGAATGTGTCTAGTGGATGTGATCGATCTTGGTAATGGCAGACCTGCACCAAAACTCCAAACCGCTTGTTCTGTCGATGCAACTGCAGGCATGAAGATCGAAACTTTCAATCAAAAAGTTGAAGAGGGTCGGAAACTTGTTAACGAGTTTCTGTTGATTAATCACCCTCTCGATTGTCCGATCTGTGATCAGTCCGGAGAATGTACACTGCAGGATTATTCCTTTAAATATGGTTCCGGTAAATCGGAAATGGATTATTCAAAACGGGTTAACGGTTGGCGCGACATTGGTACTTTTGTAGCCCTTGAACGTAACCGTTGCATACAATGTTCTCGCTGTGACAGATTTACCAGGGAAATCACCGGTACCAACGAATTCGGCATGTTTAACCGTGGACATGAATTGGCCGTGGATACCTATACAGACAGACCGATGACGAATAAATTTCAGGGAAACATGGCGGACATTTGTCCGGTCGGCGCCATCACGGAAAAGGAGTTCCGCTTCAAGCGTCGCGTTTGGAAACTGAAAAAAAATCATTCCATTTGTACCGGCTGCTCTACGGGCTGCAATGTTACGATAGAACATGACCGTAACGAAGTGTTTCGACTCAAACCTCACGAAAACCAAAATGTCAATAAATGGTGGTTGTGTGATGAAGGTCGTTTGACTTACAGAAAAATGAATGAAAAAAAATCCAGAATAAATCAGCCTTTGGGACTAATTGGAGAGAATCTCGAAGGTATTTCATGGGAAAAAGCATACGGTGCAATTGCGGAACGAATCAGAGAGCTGAAGCCGCTTCCCCAGGAGGTTCTTGCACTTACCGACACTCATGCGAGCAACGAAGAATTATTTTTAATTCAAAAACTTCTGAAAGAAGGATTCTCTTCTGAAAACATCTTTTGTCCCTTTCCGACATGGGAACAAAGTGAAAGTGATTTTTTCATCAACACCCTCATCACTACAGACAAAACTCCCAACCGGGCTGGAGCCCTGGCGCTTCATATCAAGGGAGACCAGAAGAACAAAAAACTTAAAAAAGTGATCGAAGGTGAATTGAAAGTAGTCTTCGTACTGGGCAACCCATTTGAAAACGAATTGGAGTTTAAGGAAATAATAAAGCGAACACAGCTGGTAATTCATATTGGAGTTTTCCACAATTCCTGGAGTGAAATGGCTGACGTTGTACTTCCCGGACAGTTTTATTCAGAAAAAGAAGGAACCTATACCAACAAAAATCAGCGTGTTCAGTCGACTGAAATTGCCGTCAAGGCTTTACGCAGGACTCGCCCGGAGTGGCAGATTATTTCAGAATTATCGCAGGCTCTGGGGCACAAAAGTAGTTTCGAAAGTATTCCACAAGTTTTTAACGCAATGGTTCAGGAGGCAAAGGCATTTACCGGAATTAGTTTTGATAAAATTGGAAGCTTTGGAATTGAACTGACGAAAAATACAAAAGACCCTGGTAAAAAAGTTGTACCGGAAATGACAGCTATTTAATAGTCCACCATTATTCATGCCGTAATTTAAAAACTATGTTAACAATTTTTTACATTTTTGCTGTACTGAGCGTGCTGGGTGCGCTGGGTGTCCTTTTTTTACGGAATCCAATACACTGTGCGCTGTCTTTGGTGGGCACGTTTTTTTGTTTAGGAGCTATCTATGTAATGCTCAACGCAGAGTTTGTAGCAGTCATTCAGGTTTTGGTTTATGCTGGCGCAATCATGGTTCTTTTCCTCTTTGTGTTGATGCTGCTTTCCTCAAAGGACTCTGAACAGTATGTCAACAAATGGTCCGTGGGAAAAATTTTGGCTGGGCTTCTCTCATTGGGAATTTTTATTCAAATTGCCGGTCTATTCACAGCAAACGAATTACAGCTTGGATCGAAGGGGGAATATCCGCTTGAGGTTGTAGAAGAAGTTGGTTCGATTACTCTAATTGGACGCCTGCTTTTTACAGATTATATTTTGTCATTTGAAATAATAGCTATTCTCCTGCTAGTTGCGGTAATTGGGGCGGTTGTGATTGCAAAACGACGTTTTCAGTAAGTCTTTTTATGATTCCCATTGAACATATTTTATTGTTGAGTGCACTCCTTTTTATAATTGGGGTACTGGGTGTGATGCTGCGCCGCAACGTCATTGTGATATTTATGAGCATTGAACTGATGCTCAACGCAGTCAACTTGTCATTTGTGACTTTCGCCAGGAGCTTGGACTCAATGACCGGTGTTGTCTTTATCTTTTTTATCATTGTGGTTGCCGCTGCAGAAGCGGTGGTCGGCTTATCGATAATTCTTTCAATATTTCGAACACGAAAAACTCTGAATATTGATGAGTTTAATTTATTAAAGTGGTAGCTATGTCACAAATTTGGCTTGTACCGGCATTCCCCCTGCTGGGATTTATCCTAAACGGTTTTTTGGGGAAACGTTTTGGTACACGTTTTGTTACCTTTGTCGGTCCACTGGCAGTCGGAATGGCATTTGCCCAGTCGCTAGTTCTGTTTTTTCAGATGCTTGAGGCAGAGGGGAATGTTCTCAATGAACACCTTTATACCTGGATTGCCTCAGGAAATTTTGAAGCAGGGATAAATTTTACAGTCGATCAACTTTCAGGACTGTATTTACTCATAATCACCGGAGTCGGTTTTTTGATTCATGTATATTCTGTGGGATACATGAAAGGAGAGTCCGGCTACTACCGCTTTTTTGCCTACCTGAATTTATTTGTGTTTTTCATGCTGCTGCTGGTTCTCGGTGACAACTTTTTGCTGATGTTCGTGGGCTGGGAAGGAGTTGGTCTTTGTTCCTATTTGTTGATAGGTTATTATTTCGAAAAAGATTCTGCCGCCGAAGCTGCCAAAAAAGCTTTCCTTTTCAATCGAGTCGGTGATTTTGGCGTGTTGTCAGCAGTAATGTTGATTTTCCTGTCATTTGGTTCCATCGAATTTGCCACAGTCAATGCAGAAGCTTCCACCCGCCTCACTGAAGGTGGAACATTGGTCACGGCAATTACTTTGCTGCTCTTTCTTGGAGCAACCGGAAAATCAGCGCAAATCCCTCTTTTCGTCTGGCTTCCAGACGCCATGGAAGGGCCTACTCCGGTTTCTGCGTTGATCCATGCGGCAACTATGGTAACTGCCGGCCTGTACATGGTTGCCCGCTTAAGTCACTTGTTTGTACTGGCTCCTTTTACAATGAACGTCATTGCTGTCGTTGGGGCAACCACTGCCATTTTGGCGGCAACCATCGCCATTACGCAAACTGATATCAAACGGGTCCTGGCTTATTCAACGGTCAGTCAGTTGGGTTACATGTTTCTGGCAATGGGAGTCGGAGCTTTTGGCGCAGGAGTTTTCCACGTAATGACACACGCTTTTTTTAAGGCACTACTTTTTTTGGGTTCCGGTTCCGTCATTCTGGCAATTCACCATGAGCAGGATATGCGGAAAATGGGTGCACTGAAAAACAAGTTGCCGATCACTTATGTAACCATGTTGTTGGGTACACTGGCTATTTCAGGGATCCCGTTTTTCTCCGGTTTTTTCAGCAAAGACGAAATTCTCTGGAAAGCCTTCAGTTCTCCATTTGGAAGCCCGTGGCTTTGGGGTATTGGATTTTTGACTGCCGGCATGACCGCATTTTATATGTTTAGGATGATCTATTTGACATTTCACGGGGATTCAAGGGTTGATTCACACGTTACTGAACATGTACGGGAGTCTCCTTTATCAATGACCTTACCACTGATGATTTTAGCGGCACTTGCCGTTATAGGTGGTTTTTTTGGGGTTCCACATGTGTTTCATGTTATTCCCAATGGAATAGAAGTTTACTTTCATGATTTCTTTGCAGAAATTCCAGCAGGTCATGGAAATGTTTCGACTGAGTGGACGCTGATGATTCTGTCTGTAGTATTTGCTCTTTTTGCCTGGTTTATGGCAAGTCGTTTGTATCATTCAGGATTTGAAATTGCTTCCGGATTGAGAAGCAAATGGGAATGGGCATATCAACTTTCTCTTAATAAATGGTATGTCGATGAATTGTATAATTCGTTAATCATTCAGCCGGGACGTTTACTATCGACCCACTTACTTTGGGGCCTGTTTGATCAAAACGTGATTGACCGGGCTGTCAACACAACCGGTGCAGTTGCACGTTCGGTTGGCAACACTATTCGCCCCCTCCAGAATGGATTGATACAGAATTATGCCCTCATTTTCACCCTTGGAACTTTCCTGATTCTATGGTACATGACGTAGAACTGCTTAATTGGAGTTTTACTTCTTCTGCTGGAAAGATAATCACTAGTAAAAACAAAGTCATGAAATATTTATTTGCTATTTTTGCTCTTGCTTCTTTTTCCATGTTCACTCAAGCCTCTGCCTTTGAGATTGGAGTTGTTGACCTGAACCAAGCTCTTAACCAGTCTGAACCTGGAATTCGTTCCAAAAATATACTGGAGCGTCGAGGACGTCAAAAGCAGCAGGAATTTAAACTTGAAGAGTCAGAACTCCGAAAACTTGCTGAGGACCTGCGGAACAATCCGTTGTTGACTCCCAAAGCCAAGGCAAATAAAGAACAGGAATTGATTGCACGACAGCAGCAACTGCGTGAAAAAGTTCGCTCCATTGAACAGGAAATGAGGCTGGAAGAACGACGCTTAACGGAAGTTATTTTCAAAGAACTCAAAACTGTGATCCGCAGTATTTCCATCAAAGAGAAACTTGATTTGGTTCTTGAAAAAAATGCTGCACAGGTAATTTTGTATATGAAGGAAGACACAACTGATCTTACTCAAAAAGTGATTGATGCATACAATGAACTAAAACAAGATGGAGGAAGTTGATGATGAATTTGGAGGAAATCAAGAATATTCTGCCGCACCGCTACCCTTTTTTACTGGTAGACCGGGTGCTGGAAGTTCGTGATGGAGAATACTGTAAAGCGCTGAAAAATGTTTCCGGAAACGAAGAAATTTTTCTGGGGCATTTCCCCCAACAGGCAGTGCTGCCCGGTGTGATGATCATCGAAGCTTTGGCACAAACAGCCGGACTTGTAATCAATTCCGGAAAGGGAGAGACTGAAGCTGGTGCAATTGTTTTTTTTGCAGGAATAAATAATGCCAAATTTCGGGTTCCTGTTGTTCCTGGTGATCAGTTGATATTGGAAACAACTTTGAGCAATCAGCGTCGAAACTTTTGGGTCTTTGAAGGCAAAGCAAGTGTCGATGGCAAATTGGCGGCACAGGCAGAAATTAAATTAATGATGCAACCAACATGACAACTAAATTCAGCCCGGAAGAAGTACAAAAGATTGCCCGACTTTCTTCTTTGGAATTAACAGAAAAAGAAACGGAAGTTTTTGCAGAACAGTTTTCTGGGATTATGGAATACTTTGAATTGTTGAAAACTGCCGAAATTCCGGACGTTGTTACCAATGTAGATGAAAGCCATATAGGAGACAGCCGGAAAGATAAAATGGTAAAGTCACCAGTTTCTCCTGAACAGTTTAGTCCGTATCTTGAAGATGGATTTTTCAAAGTACCGAGGGTGATAGATCAGGAAAATTAAACATGACAGGAAAACAAAAAAGATATTTACGTGCATTGGCCCATCCGTTAAAACCGTTAGTGAATCTTGGCAAGCATGGACTTTCACCTGAAAACAAGCGAGAAATTGAAACCCTGCTGCTGGACCATGAATTGATTAAACTAAAAGTTCTTGACAGTTGCTCTTTATCAAAAAAAGAATGTGCCAATGCGGTGGGCAGAATTAAGGGTCTTGAAGTTGTGCAGGTTATTGGAAAAACACTTGTTCTTTTTAGTCCTCATCCAGATGACCCGGAAATTAAACTTCCTGCTGCATAATCTCCAGCTGAAACTATATTTGTAAAAAGTAATTTATATTTAATGACGGCTGTATTTCACAGGAAATGTGCAGTCCTAATACTTAAAACACTCCTCGCCGATCTGTCGAAAAATAATCTTTAGAGGTGTTTTTTGACTTTGTAGAAATAATTCATAGTTGCTCAACTCGTATGACCGACACCTTTTACATTACCACTCCAATATACTATGTAAACAGCCATCCACACATTGGTCATGCTTACACTACGATTGTGACTGATGTATTGACACGCTTTCGTAAACTGTTTGGTGATGACACTTATTTTTTAACCGGCACCGATGAGCATGGACAAAAAATAGTTGAATCTGCCGCCAAAGCTGATGTTGAGCCGCAAGCATTTGTGGACGAGATCAGCCGGGAATTTCGTGAAATGTGGCCGCATCTGCATATTGATTTTGATCAGTTTATTCGCACGACTGATCCTGAACACAAAGCCTGTGTTCAGCAAATCCTGCAAAAAATTTATGATCAGGGTGAAATTTATCTAAAAGAATACGAAGGTCTTTATTGCGTCGGTTGCGAACGTTTTTTGGACGAAGCAGAGTTGGAGGACGGAAATTGTCCGGACCATCAAACACCACCTGAATTTTATCAGGAACAAAATTATTTCTTCAAAATGAGTGCTTACCAGGATTGGCTGCTTGAAGAGTTGAAGCAAAATGAAAGCTGGATATATCCCGGACGTTACCGCAATGAGCTAATACAGTTTCTAAAAGCACCTCTTCAGGATTTGTGTATTTCCCGCCCTAAAAGCCGGTTAGCCTGGGGTATTGATCTACCTTTTGATAAAAACTTTGTCACCTATGTCTGGTTTGATGCGCTGCTTAATTATGCGAGCGCCTTAGGCTGGCCGGAAGGAGAAAAGTATACAAAGTATTGGCCGCATGTACACCACATAATAGGCAAGGACATTTTAAAAACGCATGGAATATACTGGCCGTGTATGCTCAAGGCCGCAGGTTTGCCTGTCTTTAAAAAACTTGTGGTTCACGGTCACTGGGTCGTAGGAGGCAGCAAGATGAGTAAATCTCTTGGTAATGTGGTTGATCCACTGGCCATGAAAGATCAACTTGGTGTGGATGCCCTACGTTATTTTTTATTGCGTGACATGAGTTTTGGTGAGGATTCAAATTTTACTGAAGATTTGGCTATCACACGTTACAACGGTGATTTAGCCAATAACTTTGGAAATTTACTCAACCGCTCGATAAGTATGAGCCGAAATAATTTTGAGGGCTGCGTACCTCCTTTGGGTGAAGTTGGAGAACTGGAAAAAGATCTCCGGAATTCGTTTAGCAAAGGAGTGGAAACGTGCCGGGAATACATTCTTGCTTTTCAGCCGCATCGTGCTCTGGAACACATAGCGTGGCTCAGCAGCCAGGTCAACAAATACATTGACAGCTGCAAGCCATGGAGCCTGGCAGGGCAACCGGAAGACAGGGAGCTCTTGGGAACTATCCTTTATACTGCACTGGATATGGCAAGAATCCTGGTTGGCTTGCTGGATCCAGTAATGCCGGAAAAGATGTGCGAGGCTCGTAAATCTCTCGGACTTGGTACAGGGGCAATTCCTTTTGAGAAACTTACTCCCGGAGTATTGGTAGCGGGAACGGAACTGCCGGAACCAACACCGTTGTTTCCAAAAATGAAAATTTCTGCCAAAAATGAATCTGTTGTAAAAGATCAACTGACAGAAATAATAGAAAGTAAGCCGGCGGAGAAGGGAAAAGAGTGGCTGGCTTTTGACGATTTTCAGAAAATGGAACTAAAAGTTGGCCATATCAGATCTTGTCGGAAGGTGGAAAAATCAAATAAGCTGCTCTGTTCTGAAGTCGATTTAGCAGAAGGACGTATGCGTTCTATAGTTTCCGGAGCAGCTGAATTCTACACTCCTGAAGAATTGACTGATCGGAGAGTTCTTGTCGTTGCAAACTTGAAACCGGTCAAATTGATGGGCGAAGTTTCTGAAGGCATGATTCTTTTTTCTGACGATAATGGAAAACTCGTTTTGATTGAAGCTCCGGAAGACGTGAATCCGGGTGTGACTGTACGTTAAAACAATTGAAATGTATTTACAATTTGCGATTTGTGTGGGACACTAATTTTGAGCTGAAGGATCTATTTTTTGTTGCTGATACGGTGCAACAATCGGGTTTTAACCTTTCCCTTTTTACTCCTGTATTAGCAGTATATTTTGAAAAGAGGGATAAAGGAAATCATAGACAAAAAACCGACTGTTCTCAAAAAACCTGAAACCTGTAAAACTATTTACTCTTATGACCATTGCATCAGGCTACCTGCCGATATTGATTATGATTGTGCTGGGAATCATTCTGGCAGGTGCGTTTAGCTGTATCGGCCTGTTTCTGGGACCAAAACTTAGAGGAGAAGTTAAGGAGACCCCCTTTGAATCAGGTTTGCTTAGAGATGGAATGGCAGGACATCGATATGATGTTAAATTTTATATGACTGCTTTGGTCTTTCTAATTTTTGACGTAGAGGTGGTATTTCTTTATCCCTGGGCAGTGCAGATTCGTGAATTAGGGTGGTTTGGTTTTGTGGCCAGCTCAGTCTTTTTGGGAATACTGATTCTTGGTTTGGCTTACGATTGGAAAAAAGGTGCGCTGGAATGGGAGTAATTCATTAAATTGTTTTTTCTTTAACCTCAAAATGCAGCTGTGACCAGCGTTAAAAGAATAATTTCGTGAAAAATGGGCAATATGCAAACAACTATTGAAAAAGATGGAGATGGTTATCTGGCTAAAGTGAAAGATCAGCCCAATCTTTTTGCATTTGCTTACTCAGAGAAGGAAGCTGTTCAAGAACTGAAAAATGTTGTTGAAATGATAATGGACTATCATCTTGAACAAATTAATGCAGAACGTCTCATTAGGAATGAGTTGACTGCATTACAAGAACAATATGCCGTTTAAATACAGGGAAATTGAGAGAAACCTAAAAAAAATGGGATTTCAAGTTGTTCGTCAAAAAGGTTCTCATGTTATTTTCTCAAATGGAAGGGACACCTTTCCGGTACCAAAAAGCACGGTTCAAATGATATATCTCCAGGAGTGGAACGTCAGTTGTTAAAAATTCTGTCAATGACAAGAGAGGAATTTAGAAATATCAAATAATGCTAACTTAACAGGAACTAATTATGGAAACAGATTATGGTGGTTTTAAAACCACAAAATTTGACAGTGTGGTCAATTGGTCCAGGAAATTTTCACTTTTTCAGTATCCGTTTGTAACTGCTTGCTGCGGAATGGAGTACATGGCCGCAGCCTGTTCACATTATGACATTTCCCGTTTTGGAGCAGAAATTCCCAGATTTTCTCCCAGACAGGCGGATGTTCTCTGGGTAGTTGGAACAATCACTCATAAAATGTCGCCGATCCTAAAGACGATTTATGAGCAAATGGCAGATCCAAAATGGGTGATTGCTTTTGGAGCATGTGCATCTTCCGGAGGATTCTATCAAAATTATTCTGTACTTCAGGGTATTGACCGTTTGATTCCGGTTGATCTTTATATTGCAGGCTGTCCTCCGCGACCCGAAGCTGTGCTGGACGGATTGGTGGAATTGCAAAACAGTATTCAAAATGATGGCCCAACGGCCAACGGTATTACTCCAACTGCTATCAGGCATAAAGATCAAAAGGCAGATCAGCTAAATCGATATTTTGAAATATCCAAAAAAGAAGTCTTTGAAAATTTACAAAATCCAAAAAGTAACCGCATCAGCACACCTGGATTCACGTATTCTGAAGATTTCGTCAATGTTAGTCCGCATATTGGTTATGACTCTCCAAGAATGCAGAAAGATAAAGCTGCTCTTAAAGAAAAATAACCGGTGATTATCATCAAACATGAACCTTTAAAAGAATAATGAGTGAAGAAATTTCCACACAGGAAACGGAAACACCTCCGGAAGCATGTGAACTAACAACCATGCTCGAGCAGGAATTTCCGGGTGCTGTGACCGGTTTTCATTCTCACCGGGGTGACGAAACAGTCATTATAGAACGGTCTGCATTGGAGTCTGTTTGCCGCTTTTTGCGTGACGATTCACGCTGTTCTTTTGAGATAATGATGGACTTGACTGCAGTGGACCGTCTTGAAATGAATGAGACTCCACGCTTCGAAATGGTTTATCATTTTAAGTCATTGACCCACGCCCGACGTTTAAGGCTGAAGGTTCGTTTAGCTGAAGATGATTGTAAAATAGCTTCAATTCATCATTTGTGGAAAGCAGTAGACTGGTATGAGCGAGAATGTTTTGATATGTTCGGGATTGTTTTCGAGGGACATCCGGACTTGAGACGGATTTTGATGTACGATGAATTTGAAGGACATCCGCTCCGTAAAGACTATCCAATTGATAAACAGCAGCCTTTAGTGGAACTAAAAGAAGTTGAGGAACGACACGTATACGGGAGGCACGCATGACAGATATGACCGTACTTCAGTCCCGTTCTGAGGATGCTTCAACCGGAGAAGACTTTTCCGCCTCAGTTATGAGCATTGAGATTGGACCTGCACATCCGGCGATGCACGGGATTGTCAGATTAACCACTCAATTGGATGGTGAACTGATTGTTGGAATGGAAGCAGAAATTGGCTACCTTCATCGAGGTTTTGAAAAGGAATCAGAAAATTCAAAATGGATTCAGGTCATTCCCTATACAGACAGGCTGAATTACGTTTCTCCCCTGCTGTGTAATATCGGTTATTCAATGGCAGTGGAAAAACTGTATGGAATAGAAGCTCCAAGACGTGCGGAATTTACAAGAGTAATCATGGGTGAAATATCACGGATCACAGACCATCTGACTTGCCTGGGAGCAGTAGCCATGGAGATTGGTGCATTTACATTTTTTCTCTGGTTTATCAAGGCACGTGAATACCTTTGGGAACTTGTAGAGGAAATGACCGGCGCGCGTTTGACGACAAATTGGACTCGTTTCGGTGGAAATGCCTTTGACCTTCCGGACGGATTTTTGAGCGACCTGTCAGATCGTTTAGCCAAATTGAAAGAAGTCTTGACGGAATGTGACAAACTTCTCACTCGCAATAAAATTTTCATTGACCGGGTAAAAGATGTTGGAGCTATATCAAAAGAAGATGCACTTTCCTATGGCTTTACCGGACCGATGTTGCGGGCTTGCGGTATACCTTTTGATGTCCGGAGGGCGGATTCGTATTCTGTTTATGATGAACTTGATTTTGAAATTCCGGTAGGAAGCACAGGTGATTGTTTTGATCGCTTTTTGGTCCGGATGGAAGAAATCAGACAAAGCATCAGCATAATTGAACAGGCTGCAGACAAAATGCCGGAAGGGCCGTTTATGACAGACGAACGAATGATGCATTATCCGGATAAGAAAGATGTTTATGGAAATATCGAAGGACTGATTGATCATTTTAAGCTGGTCATGGAAGGACATCAGCCTCCTGCAGGAGAAATATACATGCCGACAGAAGGCGGAAACGGTGAAATCGGTTTTTATCTCGTTTCAGATGGTAGTGGTGATCCAGTGAGGGTACGAATGCGCCCGCCTTGTTTTAATTTTGTTGCAGCCATGCCGGCCATGACAGTTGGCCATTATGTCGCAGACATCGTACCGATTTTTGGTTCTGTTAACATGATTGGCGGAGAGTTGGACCGCTAAGTCCAGCTTATTGAAAATAGTTAAGAAAAACGAAAATGGAGATTTTACTTGAAATAATTATGATTCCGGCAGTTCTGGCCATAATTAAAATTGTGGTGATTGTTCTGTTGTTTGCCCTGCCGTTGGGTACTTTTTTGACTCTAATGGAACGTAAATGGAGTGCCATGATTCAGGACCGCGTAGGACCAAACAGGGCGAACATTGGAAATTTTACCGGACATGGAATCATGCATCTTGCTGCAGATGGCCTCAAATCCATTTTCAAGGAAGATACGATGCCAAAAGGGGCTGACGGGTTTTTGTACCTGATTGCACCTTTTTTTGGTTTGATTGCAGCAGTCGCTACATTTGCCATCATTCCGATTGCAGGACCCATTGGGGATTTTACTTTTCAAGTGACAGATATCGAACCCGGGCTGCTTTTTATTTTTGCCATCACCTCACTCAGTGTATACGGAGCAGTGCTCGCAGGAACAAGTTCAAACAGTAAGTTTGCACTACTTGGGGGTACTCGTGCCTCGGCTCAAATGATTTCTTATGAAGTTTTCATGGGTTTGGCATTGATGGGTATTTTCATGGTTTACGGAACTACCCGAGTAAGCGGAATTGTGGACGGACAAAATGAATACTGGTTTGGAAGCCTGATTCCCATGTGGGGTGTTTTTACGCAACCCCTTGGATTTGTTCTTTTTTTTACTGCACTTGTTGCAGAGACTAAACGAGCCCCGTTTGATGCACCGGAAGGCGAATCTGAGATCGTTGCCGGATACTTTCTCGAATATTCCGGAATGCGCTGGTCTGCTTTTATGCTTGCGGAATATGTGGCACTCGTTGGTGTAGCTTCCTTGATTACGACTCTATTTTTTGGTGGGTATCATGTCCCCTGGCTACACCTTTGGGAAAGTGCTCCACAGTGGCTGGTGACTATCCTGCAAATTATCAAGTTTTCGGTCTTCACTCTATTTTTCTGCTGGTTCCAAATTCAGTTACGCTGGACAGTGCCGAAATTTCGCTTTGACCAAACGATGGCTCTCGGCTGGAAAAAACTTTTGCCGCTTTCATTAATTAACCTGTTCGTAACTGCATTTGTGATTCTAGCTTTTGCGTGATGATTCCAGAAAAGCAAGGGTTTAGGAGTAATTAATGGATTTAACTTTCAAGCGTCAGGGCTACCAGAATGAAGGACTGACCAAAGAGCAATTAAGTCCTGATCCGTTTTTGGAATTTGAAGCATGGTTTAAGGAAGCGAATGAATCGGAACCAATACCGAATGCCATGAGTCTCGCAACAGTCAATCATTCCGGAGCACCGATGTTGAGAACTGTTCTGCTGAAGTTGTTTGATGCAAATGGTTTTGTGTTTTTCACCAATTATAAAAGCAGGAAGGCGGATCAAATAGCAGAAAATCCCAATGTTGCTGTGCTGTTTAATTGGGTTACTTTGGAACGGCAGGTGAGCATAAACGGAGTTGCAGAAAAAGTTGAGACGAGTGAGTCACTTAAATATTTTTTGGGTCGACCCCGCGGCAGTCAACTGGGCGCCTGGGTTTCAGACCAGCGTTCTGTGTTATCCTCAAGGAAAATTCTGGAAATCAAGCTTGATGAAATAAAGCGAAAATTTGCAGATGGTAAAATTCCATTGCCGGATTTTTGGGGAGGATTCAGAATTAAACCAAAAAGTTTTGAATTTTGGCAGGGTCGGCCTAACCGTCTGCATGATCGTTTTTTATATTCAAAAATTGATGATGAATCGTGGAAAATTGAGCGCCTGGCCCCATAAAAATGATTTTAAATGATTTGATAAATTAAAAAATAAGAATTCACAGAGGAAACATGGAACTAAAAGTTAAACAGGTTCAACGGGTGGACGGTGCAAAAGAAGCTTTGTATCTTCCAGCAATTTTTGGTGGACTGAGACTAACCGTAAGCCATTTCTGGCGCAACCTTTTTGGTGCAAAAGATGTGGTGACTGTCAGCTATCCGGAAGAAAAACGCCATGTTTCCGAACGATGGCGCGGACGACATCGGTTGACTCGGCTTGATAACGGATTTCTCAGTTGTGTTGCCTGTTATATGTGTGAAACCGTTTGTCCCTCAGAATGCATTCACATTGAGGCTGGTGAGCATCCGGACCTTTCAGTTGAAAAATATCCTGTAGTATTTGACATCGACGAACTGCGCTGCGTTTTTTGCGGACTCTGTGTTGAAGCATGCCCAAAAGACGCCATTCGAATGGACACCGGAGTGATTTCAATGGCCTATACCTCTCGTCATACATTTGATTTTACACGTGATTTACTTAGAGACAGTTATGACCCAAAATCTCACTCCAATACTAAGTATGAGGATAATGACCTGCCCTCCCCCAAAGACCAGACAGAAGCTCTGCCCAATTCTCTGGGAGTACCGGCGACATAAAATCTTTGCATGAGCACCTCCAACGAAGTTTTCACCCCCGAAGAACAAGTCATTCTTTCTTCTTACGTCACCAATACAGACCGCTCTGTTTTTGTACTCACTAATCTTCCCGAGGTAATCAAAGGTGCGCTTTTTTCCCGCTACTCCCGTTCGACTCTTGGACTTCGCACATTATTGCTCAGGGATTTTATTCAGGAAAAAGAATCCAGATTTTCTGACATGCAAACTGGTTCAAACCAATCGGATTCTGCAAAAAAGACGGAACTGGCCATTGAATCTGCACAAAAATTTTATGACAGGATACTTGATGGCTATGGTGACGATTCTATTGGCGAACTTGGTGGAGCGCATCTGGCGTTGGAAAATATTTCCATTTTAGCTACCAAAACTGTGGAAGATGCACGAATCGGAGGCTCTCCATTAGAAAAATCGACTCGCTACGTAACTTTTGCAGAAAAAATAACCGGATTGTCCGGAAATGAAGAGTTCCGATTTTATCAAGAACCAACTTTACTAAATTCCGCGCACCGTGATTTGTATTTGGAAACTTGCCGGAACCTGTTTGAAACCTATGTCCGCTTTACTGAACCACTGCGGACACACGTCCGGAAACAGTTGCCTCGTGATCCAGAGATTAGTCAAGCCGCATACGATCGTTCCGTCAGGGCACGTGGATTTGATATTATCCGTGGATTATTACCATCTGCTACTCTGACGAACATGGGTGTTTTTGGCAACGGGCGTTTTTTTGAAACCCTGATAATGAAATTAAGAACCGAGCCCTTCGGAGAACTGAACGAAATTGGTCAATTTGCCTTCGAAGAATTAGCAAAAGTAATTCCTTCTTTTGTACGGCGTGCAGAAGCTGGACACCGGCATTTTCAGGATTTCCGAAATTTCAGTCTGGCCCAGCAAAAACTCATTAGTAAATTTTACTCAAAGTATCTGGGGCAATTGAAAGCAGACTCTGCGGAAGCAGTTCGACTGGTAGATTTTGATCCGGAAGCGGAAACCAAACTTCTGGCAGCCTTGCTTTACTCACACTCCGGATTGACTTTACAGCAAATACGTGAGCGTGTCCGCGCTCTACCGGATTCAGAAAAAACCAGACTGATTGAAGAGACTGTTGCCTTGCGAAATCACCGACGGCATAAACCGGAACGTGGTTTGGAGATGCCTTTCTACACTTTCGATATTTTGGGGGATTACGGCATGTACCGTGATTTACAGAGGCACCGGATGCTCACCCAGGAACGTCAACCACTGACTACACGCTTTGGTTATGATACACCGTATGAAATTGAAGATGCAGGTTTAGGTGCAGAGTATCATGAAACCATGGCCCGTTCTGCTGAAGCCTTTGAAACGATTGCTAAAGATTTTCCCTATGAAGCACAATATGTGGTGCCAATGAGCTACAATATTCGCTGGTATGTACATATTAATTTACGGGCCCTGATATGGCTGACGGAAATTCGCAGTACTCCACAAGGACACACCGGATATCGTCGTATTGCCCAGGAAATGTTCCGGAAAGTGGAAGCAGCACAACCTTTGCTGGCGAAATATATGAAATTTGTTGATTTGAATGAGTATTCTCTTGGCCGTCTGAGTGCTGAACAGCGTCAAGAGGACAAACAAGCTTAAATCAATCCCACTTACTTAGCTAATATTTTGTGGTTTGCTCTTCTCGGTCTGGAAGTGTAAAGTACTAGACCATAAATGATTAACGGTCAAATAGAATTAACAGGAGATAAAAATGCCGGAAAATTTACAGGTCATTAGCCATCCACTTGTTCAGCACAAACTTTCGCTGATGCGTAAAAAGAGCACCTCCACCCAGAGTTTTCGTACATTGATCCGGGAGGTAGGCACTTTGCTGGCTTACGAAGTGACCAAGGACTTGCCGCTCATTTATGAAGAAATCGAAACACCACTGATGAAAATGGATGCTCCTTTTCTGGAGGGGAAAAAGCTTTGTCTGGTTTCAATATTAAGAGCAGGTAATGGATTGTTGGATGGATTTATGGAACTTCTTCCATCTGCGAGAGTTGGCCACATTGGGCTGTACCGTGATCCAGAAACACTGGTCGCAGTTGAATATTACATGAAACTTCCGGATTTAATCAATCAACGCCTGGTATTGGCGCTGGACCCAATGCTGGCCACCGGACATTCTTCTGCTGCGGCAGTAACACGTTTAAAGGAAAATGGTGCAGAAAATATTCGCTTTGTCTGTCTGTTGGCAGCACCGGAAGGCATTGAATATTTTAATAAAGTACATCCAGATGTGCCTATTTTCGTTGCTGCAATTGACGAAAAATTGAACGACCATGCTTATATTTTACCCGGATTAGGAGATGCCGGAGATAGAATTTTTGGTACAAAATAAAAATGAAAGTTAAAGCCGACAAAAAATTTCTGGTCAATGCGGATATCGATTCAGTTTGGACAGTCCTCACTAATCCCGAAAAAATAGTAGTTTGTGTTCCGGGGGCACAACTCACTGAGACCATTGATGAGGATCACTTCAAAGGCAAAGTAACAATTAAAATCGGTCCTGTGACAGCCAAATTTAATGGCGACGTTGAATTCACTCAACGGGACAGTTCAACTTACGAACTGTCAATGGAAGGAAAAGGAGCAGACATCAGCGGAAAAGGAGGAGCAACGATGAACATGGAACTCTCTCTAAATGCGCATGAAACATTCACTGAAATTTCGTGCATTATGACTGTGTCTATCACGGGCCGGATCGCTCAGTTTGGTTCACGCATGATTGAAGCTGTAAATAACAAACTCTTTGAACAATTCATCCAGAATTTTTCCAATTTGCTTACACAAGAAAATGAAAGAGGCAATGTGGATGAGGTTCCTTCAGAAGCAGAACCGGTCAAAGCAGCATCACTTGTTGGTTCAATTATTGTGTCTGAACTCAAAAGAAAGTTTGGCAAAAAAGCAGAATTGGAATGAAAACATTACGGTGCATTTTTAGTTTTTTTCTGCAATGATTTCCGCAATCATTCTGGCCGCCGGTGAATCCCGGAGAATGGGAGTGAAAAACAAGCTCCTCCTGCCAATCAGCGGGGAAGTGTTGATCCGTAACTTTGTGAAATCGGTCTGTGCCTCAAACGTAGATGAAGTAGTGGTAGTGGTTGGTCACGAAGCAGAAAAAATCGAAGACGTTTTACAGGGGCAACCGGTGCGGTTTGTAGAAAATCTGCGCTACATGGAGGGCATGACATCCTCTATTCAAACCGGAATACAGGCTGCATCTGCGGAAAGTGAAGGCTTGCTGATATGCCTTGCTGATCAACCGTTCATTGAAACCTCCGATTTTAATCGTTTAATTCATGAGTTTACTGATTTATTCGATTCTGAAAGTTCTTTGATTATTGTTCCAGTTTTTAAAGGACAGCGCGGCAATCCGGTTTTGTTTTCCAGTCAATTCAGAGACATTATTTTACAACACAAAGGTGAGGGCTGCAGGGACATTGTATTAAAACATCCGGAGTGTGTCCGGGAAGTCGAAATGGGAAATGATAACGTTTTACGGGATGTGGATACTCCGGAAGATTATAAGATGTTTTGTACGGATTAAAATTACATTATTTGAGACTCAATAACAGAGGAAGCCATTGCAGAACAATAAGTTCTTGCTGAATCACTACCTATAATTTTACTAGAAGCAAAGCGACAAAAAATGTCCAACGAATATTTTGAAAAATTAGCAGAATTTAATGCGGCGGAAGTTCCGTTTGCGGTGGCAACAGTAATCAAAATTACCGGATCGGTTTCCGCTAAACCCGGAGCGAAATCTATTATTGACAGCAAGGGACAAACCGTATTCGGCTGGGTCGGCGGTGGTTGCGCGGAGGAAGCAGTGCGGGAAGCCTCTCTGGAAAGTATGCGTGACGGCCAAACCCGGATTGTTCCCCTTGATCTCGATGATGAAATTTTAGGTGTTGGAATGCCTTGCGGCGGCACAATGGAAGTATATGTAGAACCATATATGCCACGTCCGGAATTAATGATTGTAGGACACGGACGCATCGCTGAGGTTTTGGCAGAATTGGCTCACACGGTTCATTTTTCCATCACTGTCAACGATTCCGGAGCGACCAGTGAAGCCTTCCCGATGGCGGAACATTTAATCACTTCTGATTTGGATTTCAGCAAAATGGAAATTGGGGCGCAGACTTATGTCGTGGTTGTTACTCAACATAAAGGCGACCAGCATTCGATCAAAAAGGCCTTGGAGGGACATGGGCCGTATATCGGTTTGGTGGCCAGCACCAAGCGGGCAAAACTGGTCTTTAAGTATTTACTCGATGAAGGTGTTGCTCCTGAAGAATTAAAGCGGGTACATTCTCCAGCAGGTTTGGATTTTGCCGGAACGACTCCTGAAGAAATAGCTTTGAGCATTGTCGGTGAAATGGTGACCATCCGTCGCGGCGGTTCCGGAAAATCAATGATGGAATTGAAATAAGTTTGTCCCTGAATCCTGATATTAGCCACAGACAAAACGGACAAAACAGATAATATTTCTGTGCTAATCCGCGCAAATCTGTGGTTGTTTTTTAGCGCAAAAAAATGCAACACCATCCGTTGGCATCAAAAGTACGAGATGATTTCCCAATTCTCAAACGTGAAATTAACGACTTCCCTCTGGCTTATCTGGACAATGCAGCTACTACTCAAAAGCCAAACTGCGTGATCGACTCACTGTTGGACTTTTATTCAACTCACAACAGTAACGTCAGCCGCGGAGTTTACACGCTTGCCGAAGAAGCAACGGAAATTTACGAAGAAGGCCGTGAAAGCATTGCGAAATTTATTGGCGCAACGGATTCCGGAAATATAATTTTTACCCGCGGAACCACGGAGTCAATCAATCTTGTTGCTTCAGCTTGGGCGCAACACAATTTAAAAACGGGAGACCGGATCATCGTGACCGAAATGGAACACCATTCCAATCTGGTACCTTGGCAAATGGCCGCACAAGCATCCGGAGCGGAATTGGTGTACTGGCCAATCACTCCGGAAGCCGGAAGCACCAGTGTCGGTCTTTTGGAATTGGAAGAGTTGGAAGAATTGCTGACAGATTCTGTTAAACTGCTTGCAGTAACTGCAGTTTCCAATGTTTTAGGAACAGTTAATCCCATTGCGAAAATCGTAGAAATGGCACACGAACGCGGCATTCCGGTTTTGGTGGATGCAGCTCAGGCAGTGGCACGGATGCCGATAGACGTTTCCGGATTGGATTGCGATTTCCTCGCTTTTTCCGGACACAAAGTTTATGGTCCAACAGGAATCGGGGTGCTTTACGCAAAAAAAGAACGCCTCGACGAAATGCAGCCGTTTCAAGGCGGCGGCGGAATGATTCGCCAAGTCGGGCGGCAATCTTCCACATGGGCGGATTCTCCGCAAAAATTTGAAGCGGGAACTCCTCCCGTGGCCGAAGTTTCCGGATTGGCGGCAGCCTTGGAATATGTATCTGATGTCGGAATTTCTGAAATTCAAAAGCATGAAAAAGAACTCACTGCCCATGCGCTGAACAGGTTCGCAGAGTTTTCAGATCTGGAACTTTATGGACCTCAGGATACCTGCGACCGAACTGGCGTGTTGAGTTTCAACCTCCGGAATGTGCATCCTCACGATGTCGCGCAAGTTCTGGACGAGAGTGGAATTGCAGTACGTGCCGGACACCACTGCACGCAAATTCTGCATGAGCGGCTCGGAGTCGCGGCAAGCGTTCGCATGAGTTTTGGGATATACAACGAAGTCTCAGAAATCGACCGTTTGTTTTCCTCACTTGATCGAGCTAGAGATATTTTTTTGGATTGATATGAGTACTAATTCTATTTACAGGGATCTGTTGCTGGATCATGCACGACACCCAAAATATTCGGGATGTTTGGAGCATCCGGATTTGAAGGCATCCGCTTTCAATCCGCTTTGTGGAGATGAGTTGGAACTGACTTTAGCGTTGTCCGGAGAAACCATTCATGACTGCAGGACACAAGTACGGGGCTGCTCTATTTGTATTGCTTCGGCTTCAATGATGAGCGAGTTTATTTTGGAAAGAACTCTGTCAGAAGTACTGCAGATCAGTAAAGAGTTTAGTAAAAGCCTCCGAAAAGATACTGAGGATATTCCTGAAACTATAGAATCTCTGCGTCCGTTGATTGACTTGAAACCGCATCGGAGCCGCATCAAGTGCATGAGACTGGCGTGGGATGCGCTTGAAGATTGTGCTGCACAACACCAAACTTGAGTTGCCGTAACGAATGCACGGGACTAATAACGGAATAATTTATGTTTTCAAATGAAACAAAACAAATCCGGCAAATGCTGGAGAAACAAAATTACGTGGCTGATTCAGCAATCGTAATGTCAGTCTATTTGGCAAAAACTCTCCAAAAACCATTATTGGTTGAAGGTCCTGCAGGTGTAGGTAAAACGGAAATCGCAAAAGTAATGGCAAAAGCACTGGATACAGATTTGATTCGGCTTCAATGTTATGAAGGACTTGACGCAAATATGGCGCTTTATGAATGGAACTATCAGCGTCAGTTGCTCCATATCAAACTTGAAGAGGGTAGTGACAAATCACTGGCTGAACGGGAGTCCACTATTTTCAGTGAAGATTTTTTACTTAAACGTCCCTTATTGCAGGCGATTACGCATCACAAACCACCGGTTTTATTAATTGATGAACTGGACCGCTCAGACGAGGAATTTGAAAGTTTTTTGCTGGAAATATTATCTGAATGGCAAATTACTATTCCGGAAATCGGCAGCATACGTGCCAAGGAAAAACCTTATGTGATTTTGACCAGCAATCGAACCCGAGAATTATCGGATGCCGTTCGCCGACGCTGTTTTTATTTGTGGATGGATTATCCAGATTACGAAAAAGAACTGGCGATTGTGCGGAGCAAAGTTCCTGGAATAGATCTGCGTCTCGCCAAACAAATATGCATTTTTATGGAATTGATTCGGGAGCAAAAGCTGGAAAAAGTGCCTGGAGTTGCAGAAACTTTGGATTGGGCCAGGTCACTAGTCATGCTGCATCAAGACCATCTGGATCCGGAAATGGTGAAAGCAACACTTGGTATAGTTTTCAAAGAC
Organism: SAR324 cluster bacterium SAR324-CTD7B; assembly: GCA_002082305.1. GTDB lineage: Bacteria > SAR324 > SAR324 > SAR324 > NAC60-12 > Arctic96AD-7. The sequence goes on along the minus strand of LSNO01000081.1, from coordinate 27,888 downwards.
CGCATGGATATAGAACATATAAAGGATTCACTGGCTGATTTTTTTGATACGGTTGGTGTAAAAATTAAAGAAGTTCCTGTAAAATAAGTTATTGAATTTAATTTAAGTAATTCTTTTATTCTTCGACATTATTTTTTCTGAGAAGCTCTATGCAAGGATTTAACAACAGAATATTTCTTCTTGCACTGGCAGCAATTGTGGGAGCTGCAGCATTTTATATAAATTCCAAGAATGGAACAGTTACTTCCTCAACAGGAGAAAATGTTCCAAAAACGTCAACTTCAAATCAAGAGGTAATAGTGACAAATACAACTTCAACAGACACCATCACCACTGCAAGTGGATTGCAGTACCATGTAATTGCAGAAGGTTCCGGAACAGAAAGTCCTGGACCAGACAGTGTCGTTTCTGTGCATTATCGTGGAAAACTTACAGATGGATTTGAATTTGACAGTTCTTACAAACGAAACCAGCCTGCTACATTTCCTGTTAATGGAGTTATTCGCGGATGGACAGAAGCCCTGCAATTAATGAAGGTGGGAGACAAGTGGGAACTGACAATTCCACCGGATCTGGGTTACGGGAGTCAAGGTGCTGGCAGTACAATTCCTCCGGATGCTACACTTAAATTTGAGGTTGAACTTCTTGAAATCCGTTAACAAGGCCCAGACCTCAAAACTGAAACATTATTCCTGTAATTGTTTGAGAGTATCAATGATTTCCTGAAAAAGACGGTGTACCATTTTCTCTGTCATTGGCCCATTATTTAGCGTTGTTAAGCGATTAAGCAACTCTTTTTCCCGCTGAGGGACGACCACTTTCGACTCTTCTTTTTGCTTTATTGCTCCAATTTTAACAACGCATTCTGCACGTTCGTTGAGCAACTTCAACAATTCTGCATCCAATTCGTCAATGCGTTTTCTTAATTTGTCCAAATTATCTCCATTATTTTATCTATGACTGACTACCGTAAAAAACTTAGTATTTATTGTATTTGATTTTATTTTCAAAAAAATGATAACACGTACATATATCAAAAAGTTCAAAAAACGCAATAGCTACGATTAAACTATCCGTTATTTGATGAAAAATCTTGTATTTAACAGGTAAAAACCATAGAATCTAAGGATTGACTTTTTTACGATACTGACTTTTTTAATAAAATTTTTTATATGCGGGCCAAACTGATTGCGGCAAACTGGAAAATGAATGGTTCGTTTGCATTGATTGACTCGATGCAGAAAGTGCTCAGTCCTATATTAGAAAAGACGACTTGTGAAGTAGTGATTTGTCCACCAGATGTTCTGCTTTCTTCAATGAATAATACAGTTAAAGGATCCCGAATCGCAGTTGGCGCCCAAAACGTTCACTCGGAAACATCAGGAGCCTTTACAGGAGAAACATCTGCACCGTTATTACAAGAATGCGGAGTTCAGTGGTGTATAGTTGGACATTCGGAACGCAGGATTTTATTTGGTGAATCAGACGAATTCATCCGGAGTAAGACAGAAACTCTGCTCAAACATGGTATCCGCCCTATTCTCTGTATTGGAGAAACGTTGGAACAACGAGAATCAGGAAAACACGAAGAAGTGGTGGTTGCACAGTTAGGCATGGGATTGTCTGGTTTAGCGGTAGATGACCAGAATCGCTGCGTTGTAGCCTATGAGCCGATTTGGGCTATTGGCACAGGAAAAACCGCCACACCGGAACAAGCAAATTCCATGCACAAGATAATCCGGAAAGAGTTGGAATCACTGGCCAGTCCTGAAGTTGCGGATAAAATGCAAATAATTTACGGTGGAAGTGTAAATGCGGAAAATGCGGATACTTTACTTTCTCAGTCTGAAATTGACGGTGCTCTTGTAGGTGGAGCAAGTCTTAAAACGGATGCCTTCCCACTCATAGTAGCTGCGGGCAGTTAATTAAAATTTTCTTTTGACCAGTTTTTATGTTTGAATTAATTCTAGTTATCCATATTATTGCTTGTATTTCGATTATCTTCTTTGTTCTTCTTCAATCCGGACGCGGTGCTGAACTTGGTGCAGCTTTTGGTAGTGTCGGTCAGGCAAACTCGGTACGGGGAAGTATGACTGGTGTAGGTAAAATTACAACCGGTGTGGCGATTGTTTTCATGCTGACCTCTCTCTCTCTTGCATATCTTTCCTCAGATACTGCCCGTGATTCAGTTGTACGGGACTTGGCTCCTGTCACAACAACGATTCCTGTTGCAGAACAAATGCTCATTCCTGATGAAGACACGCAGGCAGAAAAAACTCCGGAGATTCCTCCAGCTGAATTAGAACAGAAAGTTGCACCACCTATCGAATCTTCATCCGGTAACTAAGACTACTGGTCACAAAACTCCGCTCTGACTGTTACGCATTTTGCACACTTTGAGGTTGTTTTGCTGATCTAAATCTGACTACCTGAATTTTGTTCAACTTTTGACTGCCATCGTACAATCCGATGATCCCCGTCTTATCTCAGAGCCTTTCCAACTGTAATAATAAAATCAATTATGACTGAAGCACAAATTTCGGGAAATCCAGTATTCTAAACTGAATTGATTGAAAATGAGCTTGTTGCATTTATTAAGAATCTGATCCATTGTGGTTCGGAATAATTTGAGTGCAGAACGGAATGTAATTTCCTAAAGGACTGCTAATGAAATTATTAAAACAATTAAGCTTAAAGGAATGGCTGAGTACCTTGATTATTGCTTCAGCAGCTTTTTTGCTGTTGGGAACAATTACTGCTCTTTGGAACAATTCCTTTTTCATCCGCATGACAGAGGTGAATGGCTGGGATTATATAATTCTCAGTTTTGAATCACTTTTAATTGGCCTGTTCTTCGGTATTCAGGCACCACACTGTGCCACTAAAAAAGCGGGAATAGGTGGAATTTTAGGATTTGTCGGTTTTGGCTGCTCGGTTTGCAATAAAATTCTTTTACTGTTGTTTGGATCAAGTTTTTTGCTTTCTTACTTTGAGCCGGTTCGGCATTATGCAGGCGCATTGGGTTTACTTTTGTTTTCCTATGCCATTATCCAGAGATGGTTGTTGCGGCTAGCTGTTTTAGATGAAAACCGTCTTCAAAAGGAGACAGATCCTGATACAGAAGTAGTATTATAAAATATGCGATGAATAATTTAATAAATTAGATTTGCATCAATATCTGAATCTGTGCTGACGGAGCGCAGTTTTTGAGCAGCAAGTCATTTCCCTCACGCTTGCAAAGCTTCCAGATTTCATGATAATATCTACAAGCACTTAATCTATATTCTTATTTTCATGCCCCTCTAGTTTTTCCCTGAATCGGACTGGCATTTACTGATTGTTTTAAAAGTGAAATCTAAACGTATTGTCATAAAAATTGGAACAAATGTTCTGCATCAATCGAATGGCAAGTTGGATTATAAATTAATAGGCGAACTGGCTGCACAAATTGCGATAATCCGGGGCCATGGTCACGATGTTTTAGTGGTAACTTCCGGATCAGTTGGAGCCGGACGGGAGTTGTGTTCTGTGGATGAAACGAGAAACACCCTGGCGTCACATCAAATATTGGCTTCAGTCGGACAAGCCAGGTTGATTCAAATTTATGCTGATGCTTTTCGCAAACATAAAACCACGGTAGCTCAAATATTGTTAACACGTGGAGATTTTGGTCTCCGGAAGTCTTATCTCAATATTCGCAATACTCTTGAAAATCTGCTCAAATATAAAATTGTTCCAATTGTTAATGAAAACGATGTTGTTGCAACAGAGGAATTGGACCTCAATTTTGGTGATAATGATTTACTGGCCGTTTATCTGGCAACACTTATTGGAGCGGATCAGCTTTTTTTCCTGACCGTTGCACCTGGTTTGCTCAAAGAAGAAGAAACACCGGAAGGTAAGCAGTCAACTGTTGTAGAAAAAGTGGAGGAACTCACTGACGAAATTCTACAACACTGTATTCATGTCACTTCGGCCGGAGGAAAAGGAGGAATGGAAAGTAAAGTTCGTTCGGCTGGAATGGCAATGTCGTTTGGAATCGATGCATACATCATGGATGGGAAATCTCCAGCAGCTGTATGTGATGTAATGGAAGGACAACGACGGGGAACACATTTTGTTGCTCACGGACGAAAAATACGAAGCTATCAAAAATGGCTTGCGGCAGGTGCACTCAACAAAGGGACTTTGGTCATCGATGGCGGAGCAGAACAAGCTCTTATGAAAAATAAAAAGAGTTTATTAGCCAAAGGTGTAACACGCGTTGAAGGACAATTTGAAAACAAGGACCTTGTTGAAATATGCAATCAGGAAGGTGTACGGCTCGGAGTTGGAAGAGCTGATTGTTCTGCCAAAGAATTGCGGCTCCAAATAAAAGAACAAAACCTGGCAAAGACCAGTGGGAAAGCCCCCCAACGTAAACCGGTTATTCACAGAAATCACCTCTTTTTGGAGTAATTTATGACAGTCAGCCAACCTGCTTTTAATGCTAGCAACAGTATAATCGTTCGTCTCAATATTGATAATAAGATTGGGATGTTAGCCAGTGTGACTAAAACCATTTCTGAGATGGGTGGAGTAGTAGGAGCGATTGACCTCGTGCAGCCTGAAGCCGGGGTTTTAGTTCGTGACATCAGTATTTTTACTCATGATCCTGATCACAGCGATCAAATAGTAACGGCAATCAAGAACCTTCCGGGAGTTGAATTTATCAACTTTTCTGACCGCACATTTTTGGTCCATTTGGGTGGAAAAATCAGTATCCGAAACCGTATTCCCGTCAAAACCCGTGATGACCTTTCCATGGCCTATACTCCGGGAGTGGCTCGAATTTGTATGGATATCTACGAAGATCCTGAAGATGCATACAAACTGACCATCAAAGGCAACACAGTCGCAGTGATTTCCGATGGTACTGCAGTATTAGGACTTGGCGACATTGGCCCTAAAGCCGCCATGCCGGTTATGGAAGGCAAAGCCATGCTTTTTAAAGAATTCGCCAACATAGACGCATGGCCGATTTGCCTAGACACCACAGATACCGAAGAAATTATACGGACTGTTAAGGCCATTGCTCCTGGCTTTGGTGCCATAAATTTAGAAGACATTTCAGCGCCACGCTGCTTTGAAATTGAACGCAGACTCCGGGAAGAGCTGGATATTCCGGTTTTTCATGATGATCAACATGGAACTGCCGTTGTCACGACTGCCGCTTTAATCAATGCTCTAAAGTTCGTTGATAAAAAAGTTGAAGACATAAAGGTAGTTGTTTCCGGTGCAGGTGCAGCTGGAACCGCATGTTCCAAGATGATTCTACAACTTGGTGTAAAAAACTTGATTGGCTGTGACAGCAAAGGTGCAATACATCCTAAACGAAACGATCTCAATTCCAGTAAACGCTGGTTTGCTGACAGTACAAATCCAAATCAGGACTCTGGAACTCTCAAAGATGTAATTGCAGGAGCAGATGTCTTTGTGGGGGTTTCCGCTCCCAATGTGATCAATCAGGAAGATGTAAAATGCATGGCCAAAGATCCAATTGTTTTTGCAATGTCAAATCCTGACCCTGAAATCAGTCCAGATGAAGCCTTACCTGTAGTGGCCGTGATGGCAACCGGACGCAGTGATTATCCAAATCAAATCAATAATGTCCTCTGTTTTCCGGGAATATTCCGTGGAGCTCTTGATTGTCAGGCCAGTACGATAAATGAAGAAATGAAATTGGCCACTGCACACGCCATCGCCGGTACTGTAAAAGAATCACACCTCTGTGCAGACTATATTATTCCGAGTGTATTTGACTCATCGGTTGCACCTAAAATTGCTAAAGCTGTACGGGAAGCCGCTATAAAAACTGGGGTCGCAAGAAGGAAGAAAAGTTCACAGCAGAGATTCAGCTAAGGTTTACGGGAATCTAAACTAATAATCACATCCGGCCTGACCTAAATTTCCATGTTTTCCAGGCCTTTAAAACAGTAAATTAAAGAGATCAAATGAGAAGCGTATATTTTCAGCAACCTCTGGAACATCAAATTGAAGTTGAGGGAGAGTCATGGAATCAGGGAGAAGTTGTAAAAGGTCAACTTCGAATCAGGAACATGAGCAGCAAAACTGTTGCTGTAAAAACTTCCCAAATTATTCTTGCACATGGTTTAAAAAAAGCTTTCAAAGAAGGTACGGGGGGTCCCTGGGAAGTTCTCGAAAAACAAGTAGCAGCTCAGGATATTGCACTGCAGGCCGGCTCTGAACTAACTTTCGGCTGGAATTTCAATTTATCTACAGACTGCCAGATAACTGACAAACAGGGTGGATTATATCTGCTTTTTGGCGGTGATGAAGCACTAACTGAAGGTGGACGGCTTAATTTACAGATTAACCTGCATCCAATCCTGCAAAATTATTTGCAAACTTTCACGACTCAATTTCGTTTTTTGGAAAAATATCAGAAACGAAAATCAGAATGGACTGAGGTCAAGCTCATTCCTCCAGATTCACGGGAATATCCCAACATGGACTACGTGCTCTGTTTCCTCCGGATTCATGACGAACAACTGGAGGCTCATTATCGATTCAAAATGAGTGGACTCGGACGTACTGGAGAAAAGATGACCGTCACAAAAAAGAATCGTGAGCTTGAGCAGAGCATACCTCCGGAAAAATATCTTCAGCCCGGAGGTTTCCCTAACCGTGCCTGCTTTCGTGAAAATATTGATCAAGCTCTCAATATAGCCAGACCGGAAGTAATTTTTTGATCAGGTTTGCCGCTTTCAATTCATCTCCATTATCACTCCGGACAAAGCGCAGAAAAGACCTGGAGTCCATGAATACAGTTTAAAATCCTGTGCTCAATCTGATCGTGAATCTGAATCCCAAATCAAGTCCGGAATGACAAAATAAATACTTTTTCAGTAAACCCTAATTATTGCCGATGGATTAGCGAATATAGGGCTGATCCAGTTCAAACTCCAAATCACCGGTTCCCAAAGAAATCAGACCTTGTGAACGACCTATTATTTCTCCAGGAACAGATTGAAACGGCTGACTGTTTTTATCAGTAAGAATTCTGAGAGAATACTTTCCACTGAGTTGTTGACCTCCCATAGCATTAGTTTGGCCAATACTGAAATTTTGTGGTGGCCTGAAACTCGGGAGCATTTTGATGGCAACAGGACGGCCTTGTTGTGGATCAAAGAGCATGATCACCAATCTATCTTCTAAACCTAGTTTACTCTGCAATTCAGGAGCAACGGTGATTGTGCCCCGGATACTCGTATCTGGAGAATCTGTCTCGACAGCCAAAAGTTCCGCAGGAAAAACCTGAAAAGGGTGGTCCACAGAATATTTTACTCCCTCAGTTCCTAAAGGTAACGGCTGAGATAGAGGCCCAATGACTTCTCCAGCTGTAGGAAGATTTGGGTCCCCATTTTTGTCGGTGAGTACAAGCAGGCGATAAGAGCCGCTGAGCGGTTGACTTGCGTCATCCTGTCCGATACTAAATGTTGAAGGCGGTAAAAAAGGGTTGAGAATTTTCGAAGCAACCAATTCAAATGTTTCCGGATCAAAGAGCAAAACATGAGCATTGTCAGTTTTGACAATTCCTCTTGCTCCCGGACCGGAAAGGATCACACCGCTGATGCTGTACTGTAATTGAGCAGTGCCGCGGCTTACTTCTTTCCAGAGAGCATAAACAGTTAGGCCCACAAAACCAACGAAGGCAGTCAAAAATATAAGTTTGTTTTTGCTCACAATATTTAGTTTTAACGATTGTTATACCAGCACTTCTGCCTGAGGTGTCGTTGGGAGACTTGTGGTTCCCATCAAATATTTATCGATACAACGTGCAGCCTCACGCCCTTCCCAAATGGCCCAAACTACAAGCGAGGCACCACGATTTGCATCACCTGCTACGAACACACCGTCTTTACTGGTCATAAAATTTTCATCTGAAAAAATATCATACATCGGCTGCGCGTTTTTCAGCAATTTTTTAACTTGCTCAGATGTAAAAGGTTTTTCTCCTACACGAACATTCAACTCAACTCCCAGTCCTTCCAGTAATCCATCCAATTCTGGCCCCAAAAATCCCAATGCCAGAAAAACCAAATCAGTGGACACGCTAAACTCTGACCCCGGAACACGCTGCATCGTCATTCGACCAGGCGCAGAGTTTCCCTTTGCTTCCCATTTCCATTCTACACAAACCGCCTGCAAAGCTTTAACCCGGCCTGAGTCGTCGCTGATTATCTTTTCCGTCAAAATATTGGCTCTACAATCCGGATTCGCTTCTTTATGCACTGGAGTAGGACGCGGCACCATATCAACCAGTTCAAACTGATGAATGTTAGGATCTGCACCTTGCCGATTTAGGTTACCCAAACAATCAGCTGCTGTAAATCCGCCGCCGAGAATTACTGCTTTTTTGTTTCCGGATTCGATTTTTTGCTCTTCCGGAATGGAATCCCCGGCGACTTCACGATTGCGCTGCGGAAGATAGTGCATTGCATAATGGACTCCTTCTAAGTCACTGCCTTCGACCATCAACTTTCGCGCATTTTGCGCACCGGTTGCCAACAGGATAGCATCAAAACTGTTCCGCAGTTCTTTGACTGAATAATCCACGCCTACATGGACTCCTGTCCGGAACTTGATCCCCTCTGCACGGAGTTGTTCAACGCGTCGGGTAACCACTTTTTTGTCCAACTTGAAATCCGGAATACCGTAAACCAGTAATCCACCTATTCTATTGTCTTTTTCAAAAACAGTCACATCATGTCCTGCACGCCGCAACTGCTGTGCCGCTGCCAGTCCGGCAGGACCGGAACCCACTACCGCAATGCACTTACCGGTAAGTTTTTCAGGCAGTTGAGGTTGTATCCAGCCCTCTTCCCAACCTCGCTCAGCGATGTGCTTTTCAATTTCTTCAATTGTGACAACATTCACTTTTTGCTGTTTTTCTGCTGCATCCAAAGTGTAATGTTCATTCAAAACACAAGTGTCCTCGCATGGTGCAGGGCAAATACGGCCGGTAAACTCCGGGAAATTATTGGTGCTGTGTAATGCAGCCAGAGCTTCTTTCCAGTGTCCACGATAAACAAGATCATTCCAGTCGGGAATCATGTTGCCCAGGGGACAGCCCATGTGACAAAACGGTACACCGCAATCCATGCAGCGGGAGGCCTGACGCTGCAAATTTTCTTCAGACAAAAAAGTGTAATATTCCTGAAAATCACGCACTCTTTCATCCACTGGACGCAGCGGCGGGCTCTCTTTATCAAATTCTAAGAAACCTGTATCTTTTCCCATTTGTTAATACTGCTGCTATTTAATCGAGGATTTATTTTTCATTTTTTCCAATACCGCCCGGTATTCTATCGGCATTACTTTTACAAACTGACTTAATGTTTTTTCCCAGTTTTCCAATAAACTTGCCGCACGGTAACTTTTTGTATAGTCTTGATGTCGCTCAATCCATTTCCGGAGCCATTTTTGTTCCTGCAGTTCACTCACAATTTCCAATTCAACCATTTCAGTGTTGCAGCGTGAATGGAATGATTGGTTCTCTACCAAAACATAAGCAATCCCACCACTCATTCCTGCGGCAAAATTCTTTCCGGTTTCTCCAAGCACAATTACCCTTCCACCTGTCATGTACTCACAACCATGGTCGCCAACACCCTCAACCACTGCCATTACACCACTGTTACGGACAGCAAAGCGTTCACCTGCAATACCGCAGAAAAAAACTTCTCCGCCAGTTGCTCCATACAGTACAGTATTGCCTATTAAAATATTTTCAGCTGCACTGTATGTAGATTTTTTGGGAGGATAAACAACCAGCCGGCCGCCGCTCAAACCTTTTCCCGTGTAATCATTGGCTTCACCCTCAAGCTCAAGAGTAACACCATGAGCCAGGAATGCTCCAAAACTTTGCCCTGCAGAACCCACAAATTTGCAGTGAATTGTGTTATCCGGCAAACCTTCTGCACCGTATTTTTTGGCTATATGACTACTTAACATAGTACCGACTGAGCGGTTCACATTGTTGATCGGTAACACAAACTCTACTGCCTTTTTGTGTTCCAGCGCATCTTTAGATTCTGCAATCAGCTTAAGATCAATTTGTTTGTCCAGTCCGTGATCTTGTTTCTGAGTACAGTAAGGAGTGTCCTTTTCTCCCACAGGAATCTGATGCAGGATTGCTGATAAATCAACTTTTCCAGCTTTCCAATGGTTTACGTTCGTGCGCTGCTTCAACATATCTGTTCGTCCTATCATTTCATCAACTTTGCGAAAACCCAGTTTAGCCATGATATTCCGTAGTTCTTCTGCTACAAAAAAGAAATAGTTGATGACATGTTCCGGCTTGCCAACAAACTTTTTACGTAATTCAGGATTTTGTGTGGCAATACCGACCGGACACGTATTGAGGTGACATTTACGCATCATAATGCAGCCGATAGCAATCAATGGAACAGTCGCAAAACCAAATTCTTCTGCACCTAACAAAGCCGCTACCGCTACATCCCTTCCGGTTTTAAGTTGACCGTCGGTCTGTAAACGTACCCGACCGCGCAATTGATTCAACATTAATGTCTGCTGTGCTTCAGAAAGCCCAAGTTCCCACGGCACTCCCGCATGTTTTATCGAGGTCAAAGGTGACGCACCAGTCCCGCCGTCGTGACCAGCGATTGTGATGACATCAGCATGAGCTTTTGCTACTCCCGCAGCAATGGTACCAACTCCTGCTTCTGCCACCAGCTTAACGTTGATTTTTGCTTGTGGATTAGCATTTTTCAGATCAAAAATTAACTGAGCCAGATCTTCGATAGAATAAATATCGTGGTGCGGAGGCGGTGAAATCAAGGTCACTCCGGGAGTGGAATTGCGAATTTTTGCAATTTCCTCACTGACTTTATTCCCAGGTAGTTGTCCGCCTTCTCCCGGCTTGGCACCCTGAGCGACTTTAATTTGGATTTCTGTACAGTTGACCAGATAATGGATTGTAACTCCAAAACGTCCTGAAGCAACTTGTTTAATAGTACTGTTTGGGAAATCTCCGTTTGTTCGTTTTTCAAAACGTGCAGAATCTTCACCGCCTTCTCCACTGTTGCTTTTTCCACCGATGCGATTCATGGCAATCGCCATAGTTTCGTGTGATTCAGAGCTGATCGATCCAAGTGACATCGCTCCAGTCACAAATCGCTTTACAATTTCCGCAGCAGGTTCAACTTCATCAAGCGAAATTGGAGTTCCTTCTGCAAACTCAAACAAGCTTCTCGGTGTAGAAAAACGCTGTTTCTGTTCATTGACGAGACGTGAGAATTCATTATAAGCGTCCTGACTGTTTTTGCGGACAGCTCTCTGTAGAGTGTTTGTCATGACCGGATTAATTTGATGAAATTCTCCGTTTCTGCGCCAATGATATAATCCTCCTCCAGACAATATTTCTCTAGTTTCCGGAGTTTTTTCCAAAGCCGTTTCATGCCTCAATAAGCTTTCCTGGGCAATTTCTCTTATACCAACACCGCTTATTCTGGATGGAGTTCCTGTAAAATAATCCCGTATCAGTTCTTCATCCAGTCCAATCGCCTCAAAAATTTGAGCGCCACGATAGCTTTGTATGGTAGAAATTCCCATCTTCGAGAAAACTTTAAACATTCCTTTACGAATGGCCTTACAATAATTCTGATTAGCTTTTTCCAGCGTTAATTCCTCAGGCAACTCCTTTTGCTGAATCATTTGTTCTATAGTTTCAATAGCCAGATACGGATTGATCGCACCTGCACCATAACTTACAAGTAAGCAAAAATGTGTAATTTCCCTCGCTTCTCCGGTTTCCACAATTATACCCGTTTTGTAGCGTACCCTTTTGAGAGTCAGGTAATGGTGAACTGCCCCTACTGCTAATAAGGCAGGAATTGGGACTTGATCCTTAGCTGCACCGCGATCACTCAAAACCACAAAAGTTGTACCGGAATTCACTGCACTTTCTGCTTCTTCACAAAGTTCTTTAAGCGCTCTGGAAAACCCTTCAACACCTGAAGCTGCATCAAAATGCATACTTAAAGTTTTCGATCTGAAGTCCTGTTTATCGAGTGCTTTAATTTGTGCAAGCTCTTCATTGCTCAGTATTGGATGAAAGAGTTTCAACATCTTTGCGTGATTTGGTCCGGGATCAAGAATATTTCTTTCAGACCCCAACCTGCTTGTCAGTGACATCACCAATTCTTCCCGGATTGCATCAACCGGAGGATTGCTAACTTGTGCAAAAATTTGCTTGAAGTAATCATAAAGCAGCCGCGGCTTGTCTGAGAGCACGGCTAACGGCGTATCGTCCCCCATTGAACCTGAAGCTTCAACACCGTTTGTAAACATTGGAGTTAATAATAAATTTATATCTTCGGTGGTATAAGCAAAAATTTTCTGCCTTAATAAAAGTGATTCAAAATCCGTTTCCGGTACCTGATCCGGTTTTGGCAAATCAGACAATTCAAGCATATTCTCTTTCAGCCACTGCGAATAAGGTTGAGCGTCACAAATATTAGCTTTCAATTCAGTATCATCAATAATCCTTCCCTCTTTGGTATCAACAAGAAACATCTTGCCCGGCTGTAAACGCCCTTTAAATTTGATATTTTCCGGAGGAATCTCGACGGCTCCTACTTCAGAGCCCATAATGACCAGATCATCTTTTGTCACTACATATCGCGACGGACGCAATCCGTTACGATCCAGTGTCGCTCCAATTTGAACACCATTTGTAAAAGTGAGAGATGCCGGACCATCCCAGGGCTCCATTAAATGTTCATGGTATTCATAAAATGCCTGTTTTTCAGGAGTCATTTCCGGGTTTTGCTCCCATGCTTCCGGCACCATCATCATCATTGCATGTGGGAGAGAATAGCCGGATTGAATCAAGAATTCGAAAACATTGTCCATGCAGGCGGAATCACTGCCTCTTGGAATAATGATGGGCTGCAGTTCGCTGATATCCTCATACAATGGTGACTTTAAAGTCGGACGCCTGCTCAGCATCCAGTTTATATTACCGCGCAGTGTGTTTATTTCTCCATTGTGAGCCAAATTTCTGAAAGGCTGAGCCAAATCCCAGCGCGGAAAGGTGTTAGTCGGGAAACGGGTGTGTACCAACGCCAAAGCACTCCTCAAGCGTTTATCAGATAAATCAATGAAAAATTTCCCCATCTGATGTGGAATCAGCATCCCTTTATAAATTATGGTACGTGAGGACATGCTGATAATCATAAAACCTTCAACATCCTGCAGTGATGAACGTATGGCTTTACGCGTTACATACAATTTATTTTCAAAGCGGTCCTGATTATAATTTTCAAACCTGCGATGCCCCATGAACAATTGGCGCATAGCTGGCATTGTGGCAAGAGCCTGTTTTCCAATGTATCCTCTGTCAATCGGAACATCACGCCACCCCAGCAAATCCATCCCTTTTTCAACAATGTGACTTTCAATCACTTCGCCACAATGTCTTCTGGCATAAGGATCTTGAGGAAGAAAAATGGAGGCAATCCCATACTCTCCGGATTCAGGCAAATGGAACCCGGAACTTTGGCATTCTTCAACAAAAAACTGGTGGGGAATTTGAATCAAAATTCCAGAACCATCTCCTGTATCTGGATCTGCGCCAAGTGCTCCCCGGTGACTCAGATTGCAGAGTAAACTCAGTCCCTGCTCGACAATTTGGTGAGATTGCCGATTTTTTATCTGAACTACAAATCCCACACCACAATTGTCGTGCTCAAATTGAGGATCGTAAAGCCCTTGTTTTTCAGGATATTGATACATATAGGAAACTAAAATTATACTTTATAAAAAGCTCTGCACTAAACTTTATGAAGTTATGGTTTTATTCTTTTGGTTTATTCAACCAACTATTAAAACAAGTCAAAATATATCATGAGTAGGCAAAGCTTTTCGCTCATGAATGATCCTTTATTGACACTATAACATATAGAGAAGAACAGAAATTCTGAACAAAATCAAGTTTTCTGCTAACCAGGAAAATTGAGTTTTATGGAAAAGACTGAAAAACAGAACAGCTGATCAGTGTTGTAACTCGGGTGTTTTGATCCGGTTGATAATTTGCTGCTGGGCAATCGAAAGGATATTGCTCGTTACCCAATACAAAGTCAATCCGGATGGGAAAGTGAAGGTAAAAATAGTAAAAATGAAGGGCAGCATTTGCATGATTTTCGCCTGTGTGGGGTCCATCATTGCGGTTTGTGGGGTCAATTTTTGTTGAATGAACATAGATGCCCCCATCAGCAAGGGCGTAATCCCCAATCCGTCCGGTTGCGACAAGTCACTAATCCAAAAGATGAAAGGTGCATGTCGCAATTCAACGGCACTTGAAAGTGAGCTATAAAGCGCAAAAAACACGGGGATCTGGAGCAGCATTGGTAAACAACCACCAAGCGGATTGACTTTATTTTTACGATACAGCTCCATCATTTCCTTGTTCAGCTTTTCTTTGTTTTTTTTATACTTTTCCTGTAGTTTCTTCATCCTCGGAGTTAACTGCTGCATACGCTTCATACTTTTCATGCCCTTGAAAGTCAGAGGAAACAAAACTACACGAACTATAATCGTCAGAATAATAATAGCAACACCGTAGTTTCCAACATAACCGTAAATCAGGCGTAGTAAATCCAACAGTGGTGCTGCCAGAATTTCCAGAGTCATGTCGTGAGACATTTCCAGATTGTGCCCAAATTTCAGCAATTCTTGATCTTCTTTTGGGCCATAAAACATTCTAAAATCTGACTCAACGAGAAGATTTGGCTGTAAATTTGTCTTCGGTAGAGCTACACCAAAATATGGAGACAATTTTCTCTCTCCCAACTGATTAGCTTGTGGTTCAGAAATGTATGATCCTGCTCTAAAAAAACCGTTCTTTACCGGAGTCATTGGAACTGCCGCACCAATAAAATATTGATCCTCAACACCTAACCATTTCATTTGCGTTACGGGCAGTTCATTTTCTATGTTTTCAGTGCTTTCAGTCTGCAGACTCTCATCGAAAAAAAAGACTGGACCTTCATGAGAAACTTGTTGCATTCCGCCGCCATTGTCTGCAAGCCGCTGTTCTCCAAAAAAATAAAGCACTTCCAAAGGACGAACATCATTGGAGCGATTGATCAACTGAATACGATAATTTAAAATATAACTATCAGGATTTGCTTCGAAGATTTTAACCATCTGGAGCCCATTCACTATGGGTGAGGTTAAAGTGAGTGTAGTATTCAGGCGTCCTTCTTCCAGCACAACATGATCTTGACTTGCAGAAAATACAGTATTGCGAAACATTTCAGTGGTTTTTGCATCTCCCTTAAACTCTTGAGCAAAAGCGGGTACTCCTTCCAAATGATTCCCGAACATTTGTACACGGTTGTCCACTGTTACTTCATCAAGATAATCTGGACCAATGAAGCTGGTAAGAAATGGGAACCAGGTACTCAAAGTAAGCCTGGGCTTTGTATGTTTATAATGTTTTAACTGCAGACTTTTTCCAATTCCACCTTTGGTGTCTAAAACCAACCTGTAATTCTCTGTTTCTATGGTTACTTCCTTTGATGGTAAACTACTGTCAACTTCCTTAATTGATGACGAAGGTACAGTTGAAGAAAGGGTAGAATCTTCAACATTAAGTTCAGTAGATTCTTGTCTCACCGAATTTTTGGTCCTGTCTGTATATTCCTGATCTACGGTATTTACAATCTCTCGAGGAGGCGGATCCGGCGGAGGGAACATGGCATACCATCCAACCATAATTGCACCTGAGAGTACTACTGCCAGTAAAGTGTTTTTATCCATAAATTTTAAGCTTGTGTAAGTTTCTTTCAGAAATTACCGCATTATCAGCTGGTTCTGGGCCAGATTTTCCTGGAACCGGATCAACACCTCCGGGATGCAGCGGATTACATTTCAAGATCCGCCATAAACTCAGATAGGTACCTCTCATCAAACCCAGAGTTTGATAAGATTCCAGAGCATATGCCGAACAAGTGGGATAAAACCGGCAGGAAGCAGGCAAAAAAGGAGATACACAAGATCTATAAACCTTGATTAAGCTCAGGATGAAACGAAGAAAAATATTACTGTTTTCGTTATTCGGTGATTTCTTGCAACAATTCTCAAAACTTGGTGCTACCCGACTTTGTATTGCGTTAGCAGGCTCACTCACTTGATTCCTTGTTTAAGTTTTTGAAAAACTGTCTGACCAGACACAAGACATAAGATGAGTCCATGGGACTCTTGGGCGGGCTCGTTATAAAAAAACAAATGTCGTATGCGCAATTCAACCGTAACCGTTCCTTACGAATCGCCTCTCTCAACAAACGTTTGATACGATTTCGGCAAGGTGCACTCCCGACTTTCTTTTTAACGGAGACTGCAAAACGGCTGCATTCAGCTTCTGCTATTTTATATTTAACACCAATCGGCCCCAAAGACTGATAGATCCCCTGCACAAACACCTCCCGAATAGTTTGACTATGGTGTAGCCTGATCGTCTTCGGGTAAGTTTCCTTTATGCTCATGCACTGAGACGTTTTCTGCCTTTAGCGCGTCTACGCTTGATTACTCTTCGACCTCCAGGAGTCGCCATGCGAGCCCTGAAACCGTGCTTTTTTTTGCGTCGCCGATTGTTTGGCTGGAAAGTGCGTTTCATTGTTAAATGTCTTCAAATTAAAAAACTTTCTAAAAAAACTAATCGTTCAGTAGACCCTGTTTGTGTTAATAATACAAGCTTTAATGATTTATTGTATTAATTTGGCTCACAAGAACTACATAACTAAAGCTTAGTTTGGCAATTTTTTGAGGCAGATTATCAGAGTGAAATTGAATTCTAAATTAGCGCCATCTTGGCAGTCTTACAACTGGACAGCATTCGATTGCAAATCTGGTCCAGCCGAAAAGTACATTTAATGTTGTTATGTTTAAAGAGTAGTATATTTTGAGAAAATTTTATCTACTAAAACATTAGACCCCAAACAATTCAGGGATTCAAGTCACCAAAGAAACCTTCCCGCTGAGTAGGAACAAATAATCACAAGCATCTTCTTGCCTCTCTTCCTGTTTCTTTCAAACATAGCATTGCATTTTGGACTCTAAACTATAATTATTTTTCTATAAAATCTTCAAAACAAATGCTAAAGAAATATCCTGAGATTCCGATGTAGGGAAGGACTACACAAATTACTGTTTAAATTTGTAGTGCAGATCATAATTTGGCTAAAGAATTATAACTATGTACCGATAATAGGACATGAGAACCTTTTTGTTAAACACTTGAGTTAATAATCATGGCATTGCGAGTCAATTCAAATATTGCAGCATTGAATGCGCTGAGACACCTGCAGCATACAGAGCAGGAATTGGGTAAAAACCTGGAGCGTTTGTCTTCAGGCCGCAAGCTCAATCACGCTGCTGACGGTCCTGCGTCGCTGGTGATTTCTGAACAAATGAAAACACAGATTTCAGGCCTCGGACAAGCAATTCGCAACTCCGAATCATCCATTTCAATGATTCAAACCACTGAAGGCGCATTAAATGAGGTGAGCAATATATTAATTAATTTGCGTCAACTTGCCGTGCATGCTGCCAACGAGGGTACAAATGACGAAAAAATGCTGCAGGCCGATCAAAATGAGGTGGATAACTTACTCTCTACCTTAAAAAATATTTCCAGAAATACTCAGTTTGGCACTCGTACTTTGCTTGACGGCAGCAACTCAGCAACAGGGGTTGTGATAGGAAACGGGCTGGAGTTTGTTTTAGCTTCAGATGAGGCTAAATCAACTCATTCAAGCGGATATAAAGTTGATATAACGCAGGTAGCCACACGTTCGATGATGGTTGCTGCACACAAATTGAGTCTTGAAGATGTCTCACCTTCAGATCCGAATAATGCTATTTCTTTTGTGATAAATGAAGGTGGTCGTACCATTTCGGTGGATTTGAAAAACAACAATGATTTACGAGATAAAATTGAATTATTGACGGCCTCTGCAAAAAGAAATGGAACACCTGAAGCAAGAGTCAGAACGGAACGGGGAATTCAACAGTTGATTGCGTATGAAATGCAGAAAATGGCAGATGATGCAAACATGGAACTGGATATTTTTGTTTATCGACCAGCGGATAATTTAGGACCCTTTCTTCAAAACTTCGACACCCTGAATGATGCATTGACCGAAATGTCAAGAACACCGGGAGAAATCAACAATTTTATTACTGGTTTGGATGAGGTGATTGTCTTGCGGCATCGCCAGTTCGGAAGTGATCCAGGCTTCACCGTTTCTTCAACTTTGGAAAATTACTTTGGTGAAAATATAAAATCCAATGAGGCAGTCTTTTCTGTTCCCGGTCGTGATGTAGAGGGTACTATTGGCGGATCTCCGGGAATTAACGGAGGAGGTGCGGCCATGGGCAGAGGACAGTTTCTCACAGGCGCTCCGGGTGCAGAGGGAGAAGGAGTAACCATAAAATACGGTGAAACGACTGATGATGTAATTTATGAAATTTTTAATCGTTCGGAAAACAAAGTTGCCGGACTTTTCAGGCGTGAGATTAATAATGAAACCTTAGTTGGTGATGATGTGGACGGTTTTGTCCATGTATCACAAAATTCACTTGTTTTTCAAATTGGTCCAAATGAAGGACAATTAAGACGAATTTCGGTTGAAAGCATCAATCCGGAAGAACTTTCAAAAGGTATAGAAAATAACAGCAATTTTCGAAGCTTAGCCGAAATTGATGTGCTGGATGCAGAGGCAGCACAAGATACTTTGCTGCTGGTTGATCAAGCGATTGATGATGTTTCTACGATGCGCGGTAATCTTGGCTCTTTTCAGAGAAATGCTTTGGAGGCAAATTTACACAGTTTGCGGGTTTCAAAGGAAAACCTGACCGCTTCAGAATCTATGCTTGCTGATACAGATATGGCGCAAGAGATGAGTTCACTGGTAAAAAATCAAATCTTGCTTGCTTCCGGAACAGCAATGTTGGCGCAAGCCAATCAGGTTCCTCAGTCCGTTTTACAACTGCTAAATTCAAACGGCTGATTGGAATGTTTTTTGAAATGATTTCTAGCTGCTTGTTCGCTTTGAACACGTAAAACAGAAATCTATGTCATATCAGTTAGTTGACTAAATGTAACTAGGCAATTAAATGCCTTTTTACACGGATATTCTTCCGGAGTCAATGGAACTGTTTGCCTCAAAAAACGGAACCGTCTTGGCAGAACTGAATCCGAATGCGATCATGGGCTTAGGATCAAAGCTGAATACCAGGGAGATCATCGATCGCTTTATGGCAATCGAGCAGCGCCGGATCAAACCTGTGGAGGCTCGAAAAGAACAGAAAGTAAGCGAGTTGGAGGCTTGGGATGCCGTCAAAATGGAACTGAAAAAGCTCCAAGGCGTCACTGAAGCACTGGATAATTATGAAATTTGGGAGGCACGGAAAGTAGAGACCAACAATTCGGATGTAGTGGTACCGCAAGCACGGAAAGATTCTGTGCCTGGCAGGCATACAATAATTGTAGAGTCTATAGCCTTGTCGCATCAAATAACGTCACAAGGTTTTGAGAGTCAAGACGTCAGGATTGGTACTGGAAAGATCCAGATTAAAACTGGAGACGATGAAGACGAGACGCCTGTCACAATCAATCTGGCTAAAGGCAAAGACACTCTCTCAGATTTGAAGCGGGCCATCAATAATTCTGACTCTGGTGTGGAGGCCTATATCGCAAAAACACACGGTGAAACCCCTTTTCGACTGCTCTTAACCAGCGACGTAAAGGGAGAGCAAGGACGAATTAACATAGACGTAAATCTTAAAGGCGGTGAAGTTAGCGGACCAAGTTATCAAAATACATTTGATACAACTGCTACCTGGACGGGGCTGCAGGCTAAAGTAGCAAAAATAGCTGCAGGTGCAGGATTTGGAGGCTCAACAAATATAGTTGAAGTGGGTGGATCATATTCTGGAGAAGAAGACAACGTCTTTACGTTTCGTGTAGATCGTTCCGGAGTCATTCCTTCTGAAGCCGGAGTACTAATCGGCTGGAAGGATAAAAATGGCAGAGAAGGGGAAATTGAGATAAATAAGTTTAATTATGTTCCCGGCAGTCCCATCGACATCACGGACGGCCTTAAATTGTTGATAAGTGACGGTGAAGTTATAAGTGGTGACAGCTTTACTGTTGATGTCTTTGCAGAAAAATCTGACATGTTGTGGTGGCTTAGTGAAGCGGACCGCGCACCACAAATTTCACAACCATCTGACTGGAGCAGTAAAGCTTCAGAAGGAGGTCTAAAAGTTAACGGAACTTACGACGGCAATGAAGATGATACCATCGTTTTTCGGGTGGAGGGAAATGGACAGGTCGGCGGACCCAGCCCACTGAAATTACATTACGAATTCTCCCAAACTGGAGAAAAAGGCTCCGTCAATATTGGGCATCCTTATTTAGGAGAAGTGAAAGGTGAGGGTCCATTTGATAGCGCCACGGCTTTTGACTCAGAAGATGGTGAAGAACTCTTTGATTTAGAATTCAGTAAAAAGGGCCGCCGTGATCCAAAACGTCTGCCTATCGGACATGGATTATTCGTAGAAGTGAATCCAAGTGTTTTACGGGACGGTGATACTACGGATGTGGATGTAATTGCACCAACTGCAGAAAGTATGTGGTGGAGCGATGAAGAACATCGTGGCGTGTCAAATAAAGTAGAGGTCGAAGCAAAGTGGAAGACCTATGAAGAATTTGAAGGACTTGATGATGACAAAGAGAGAAGTTCTCTCGACGTTTCTGCTGGAATAAGGGGATTCTCAGGTGGACTCAGCAATGCCCCCATAGAAGTATCCGGAAACTATGAGCCGGATATTGCAAAAACATATACTTTTAGAGTCGAGAAGAGGGGTACTGTTGGTATAACACGTGGGCTGCAAATGAGATGGGAAGACACATTTGGCGGTACCGGTTCGATAGAAATTGGCGAAGGCTATACTCCCGGTACGCCAATATCTTTTGATGAGGGATTACGACTGGCCCTTGGTAAAGGTGATTTATATGCAGATGATTATTTTACTGTCTCAACTGAGACCTCAACTGTAAGACTTGCTCAAGATTTAGTCTTGCGCCTTGGAGCCACCAGAAGTGGAGAAGGCCTTGAGGTAAGACGTTCGGAAAATATAGCAAATGATGTGATACCAGGACTTGATCTTGAGTTTTTTTCATCCAGTGAAAAGCCTGTAACTGTGTCAGTATTGGGTGACACAGAGGTTGCCAAGGAACGCATTCACGATTTTGTAGATGCATACAATACATTTCAAGCTACAGCCAAGGAGGTTTCGAAGTTTGATAAGTCGACCAACACTGCAGCACCTCTATTAAGTGACAGGAATCTGTCGCAGATGGTCAACGAAATAGCAACCACAACAATTGCAACTGTAAGTGGTTTGCCGCAATCGACAAATATGCTTTTTTCTATTGGTCTGAAGATCGATAACAGAGGCATGATGTCTATTGAAGAGAAAAAGTTAAATGAAAAGATAGTTGATGCATTTTCTAATGTTGCCAACTTATTTCGCACTCATGGAAAAACTGACAATCCCGACATAAGTTTTTTGGGAATGACTGAAAAAACGAGGGTTAATCCAAGCGGTTACAGGGTGGACGTCTCTAATGCTGCAAAGCGTGGATTTTATTTAGGGACTCCACTTCCAGGAATTATAAAAGTTGATGAAACGAACAACGTTTTAATAATTAAAAATAACGGCAGGGTTTCTGATCCGATTGAATTGCGCAAAGACAACTATACCCTAGGCAGTCTGGCCAAAACTATTCAGAACCGTTTGATGGAAGACAAAGCTTTGGGACGCCGTAGAATACAGGTCCGTGAAGAAGAAGGCAGGCTGAAGATAATTTCGGGTACTTTTGGCAACAGCAGCACAATTGAAGTCGAACCTGGACCCGACAAGGATCTCAGCAGTTTGGGACTAACAGACGGGATCAGCACTCCTGGAGAGGATGTTGCAGGATCAATTGGCAATGTGGAGGCAACCGGCAGAGGACAACTACTCGTAGGGGCGAAAGATTCCAATACTGACGGTTTGAGATTGTTCGTGACGCTTAGTGAGGATGATTTGGTTGATGAACAAGAAGCTACTGTGAATATTTCTAAAGGTGTAGCTGTAAAATTAGGCGATAAACTAGATAAATTGAATGACCCTCTGGATGGCAATGTCAAGCGGGCCACAGATGATATAACTGGTCAAATGACCAGTTTTGACGAACAAATAAGCCGTTTAAACAAACGGGCTGATACTAAACGTACAAGGCTGCAGAGAAAATTTGCAAAACTGGACAGCACGATGGGAAGATTAAAATCCCAACAAAGCTATATCACCCAACAACTCTCTGCAATGAGTGGAGCTAGAAAATCATAAAATAAATTATTAAGGAGAAACGATGAGCACCTATGGTAACTATCAGAATGCCTATAAAAAGGCTTCTGTTAATACTCTTGACCAAACTAAGCTGATCATTATGCTCTATGATGGAGCCATAAAGAATGCCAGCTTTGCTGTTGAGCACATGAAATCAGGGCAGATAGAGAAGGTACACGATTGTTTAATAAAAACTAAGAACATTGTGACCGAACTGATGGCAACCCTGAACATGGATAGAGGAGGTGACATCGCAAAGAATCTTCAGTCACTCTATAGCTACATGTTTAGTCAACTTATTGAGGCAAACATGAATAAAAAAACTGAACCTGTAGTTATCGTAATCGATTTACTCAAAGAATTGCGTGCAGCCTGGACACAAATTAATTCAAAAAAGAAAAATGATGCAAAAACACAAAATACTCCGGAAAAAGGCATGATGCAAAATAATCAGGAGAATGCTGAGAAACGTATCAGTGTGAGGGGATAACTGTCATGAGATGATCTGGATACTGATTAGAGGCTATCTTTCCTGAACACGAGGCAATCGGGATCTTTGATGATTAACTGAAATGATAGAATCCTGCTCCCCGCCTGTCAGGGACAAGCTTTGCAGGAGTAATATCAAAGAGTATCATTAGACTTATTAGAGACTCTTTAAGAAAAATCGGAAAATAGAATAAAGTCTAGTTAAAGCCAAAGAATAGTGCAGCGCTATTTTTTGGCTTTGTTGTATCATATGTAGGAATTACCCGGCTGCGAACTGTACATGTAGGCCGTAACTTGTTTTGAGTTGCAGGTGTTTCTGAGGCATGTTCAGTTTGTAAGCCGGGTTTTACCTTAAAATAAAATTAATACTGTGCTATAAGAATTAGAAGTGGAAATTATCTTGAACTAAAATAGTAGAAAATAAGGCTGTTAGAAATTCAGCTTTAGTGAAAATAGAATTGTGTGAGTATGAATAATTGGCATGAGGCTGAAATGTCGTTGCGCCTGGCTGATTCCCGAATTGCAGGAATAATAGAACGTGCCGGACCTTGTGAATTGATACCGCATGAAGGTGGATTTGCCGGTCTGTCAAGTGCCATAATCGGACAGCAGCTTTCTAATCAAGTTGCAAAAATTATCCGGACAAGGTTCCGGAAGCTCTTTGAAAATGAACTACCTGACCACGGGTACTTACTGAAACTGGATGACCCCGTTTTAAGAAAGACAGGACTGTCCTTCCAGAAAATCAAATACCTGCGTGGCTTGGCGCAATGGGTGAAAAGTGGTGACCTTGATTTTCTTGCATTAGAAGGGATGGATGATGAAATTGCTATTCAGCAACTGGTGCAAGTAAAAGGAATTGGCCGCTGGACTGCTGAAATGTATTTAATGTTTAGCTTGAATCGTCCGGATGTGTTGCCATTGGGCGATGCGGCTCTTGAAGTAGCAATGAAAAGTCTCTACGGTCTTCCGGAAAAAGATTGGGAGAAGCCTGCTATTTCAATAGCAGAAAAATGGAGACCGTGGCGGACTGTAGCGTGCTGGTATCTCTACCGATATCACAAAATGCTGAAAGACGGAGATGCTCCTTAATGAGTATTCCATCTTATTAAAATTAGAGGTCCACTTTAATAAAGAGAACCTCTGTTGATCTTGGATAATTGAATAATCAACTAAACCTCACACAGCAATACTTCTCGTGAGATAATTGCTGACTACTTGGAACACTAAGTGGGGTGGTCTTTATTTTACTGAAGGTAATCAAATGGATTGATGCGTCTTCGCAATTTCCTGAAAATCTACTGAAGAAGGGATGTTGTGTTACATGCTGTGGTAAATGATTATGATGACAGGTGTTGACTGACGGAAGTAGAAAACGGAAGACTTATTCTGGAGCATATTGCCAGGAATAATACCTTAGCCGTGTTGTCGGGCAATGAGATTGGAACTGGAATAGAAAACCGATTTCTGGGAAAAAAGGACCGTAAATTACAAATAAATGAAACTAAAGCCAAAGCGTAGCAATCTGCTATTCTTTGGCTTTGTTGTTTAATTAAATGGATTAAGCCGAAATTACCCGGCTGCGGACTGCACATGTAGGCCGTAACTGTTTTGAGTTGCAGCTTTTTCTGAGTCATGTGCTGTTTGTCAGCCGGGTTTGATTGATAAAATTGTTAGGGGGTCATATAACTCTGACTGGCTAACATAAGTTGAAATACTGTGGTTTGCTGTGCAAGTAGAAGAATGCAGTATTTTAGATATTGAAGCTAAATAGATTTAGAAAGGTTTTGCCCAATTAGGTTTATAATTGAAAAGGGAATTAATCTCAATTTTACAAATTAGAAAACTATGAAAATAACAGTTGGAGCATTGACTCCAGATGACCGTCAAGAGTGGGAAACTTTATATCGTGGATATGCTGAGTTTTATCAAGTACCCATGACAAGCGAAATCCTGGATACTGTCTGGAGTTGGATTTTTGAAGAAGACTATGGATTCTATGCTCTGGTAGCAAAAAATGGGAATAATCGTCCAATCGGCCTCATGCACTTCCGGGAAATGCCCTCACCTTTACGAGGAAAAAAGGTTGGTTTTTTAGATGACCTTTTTGTACTTCCCGAATCACGGGGTACAGGGGTAGTGGATGAAATGTTTAAAAAATTATCAAAGGAATCCGCCAAAAATGGGTGGCCCTTTGTACGCTGGATAACCGCGGAAGATAACTATCGTGGTCGAGGTGTATATGATCGGACTGCTGAAAAAACAAAATGGGTGACATACCAAATGAGTGTTTGATCTCAATATAATGCTGAAGCTAAAGGCTGGCAAATACTTAAGAACGTTGTTGCCAAATTAAAATATTGTTTAAATTAGAGCTTTTTTTAAAAAAAAGATTCTGTTGCTCTTTGAAAATTTGATTCATGACATCAATGCTCGCGGAGAGTTCTGTCAAGAACTGCCTTCACTGTAAATTGAATAAAAAAGCGTGGTGGATTATATTTTGTCTGTCTGTAAGATATTATCTTGGATAAATGTATTCATGCACTTTTTATATCAGTTTTCAGGAGAATGCCGTGCTGCATATTGTGAATGGAGATTGTGCAATTGAAGCTTTGAAAGATTCTGGAATTGAAGGGGATTTTCTTTCCTGGTTGGATGTGCTTCATGATGGGCCTGTGCCAGAAGGACTTAGTCTGGAGGAACTATCTGAAGTTCGTGCAGACTTCATTGCGGATTGTGATTGGGCAGTACTTGAAAAAGCGAAGAATGCTTTTCAGAAAAGGGATATTGTTTTCCGCAAATGTCACGAATACGACGAAGTGGTTCTTTGGAACAGCTTTGAACTGTTTGATCAGTTGCATATCATGCAGTTGTTAGACGGTTTTGCGCAAACGAGGGATAATTTTCAGCACTTGAGTGTCATTTTTATTGATGACTATCTGGGGAGGGTATCCATTGAATCTCTGCCGCAGTGGCTTGAAAAGAGAGAATCGGTTTCAAAAAAACAACTCGTTCTTGGACAACTTGGCTGGAAAGCTTTTACCGCCCAGACACCTGAATTGATGTTTGAACTGGCGCAGCAGGATACCTCTGTTTTA
Organism: SAR324 cluster bacterium SAR324-CTD7B; assembly: GCA_002082305.1. GTDB lineage: Bacteria > SAR324 > SAR324 > SAR324 > NAC60-12 > Arctic96AD-7. The sequence continues at coordinate 1,813 of LSNO01000081.1, read as the reverse complement.
CCGTTTTTGCAGAGCGGCTTGTTACGTCTTTTTGAGGAATTTCCTGCAGAGGGGTGCGGACTGACCAGGACTGAGCACTGCATTTTAGATAAAGTTAGAGGTGGAGTCTCCCAGCTAGTCCGTTTGTTTTCTGCAGTACAGGCAGAGGAGCCGGTCCACTTTATGGGGGACTGGTCTTTTTGGAAACGTGTGCGGGGACTCGTGGAAGCACCACAGCCTTTACTTGAAGTAGAGGGCGATGTCCCTTTTTATGAACCGCCAAAAACTCCGTTTCCGGATCAAGTATTCCGGAAATTTGAAGTTGGATTAACAGGTTTGGGGATTGAAGTATTAGATAATGTCGTGGATTGGCATGCTCATAATCCGAGAACTTTTTGGATTGGAGGAATCCATCTTCATCCCGGCAATGACTGGAGATGGAACGCGGAGCGTGGAAAATTTATCATAAATGAATTAAGCCCTTTATGAGTTATTATTTTCTACACTTGCTCCAGAGTAGAAAACATTCAAACCGGAGGAAGTATGAATGTTCAGACTGATGAACCGGAAACGATTTGGCATCTGGAAATGCTGCATCCTGAAGAATTGTGTGCGAAGGCACTGCCTCCGAAAACACAACTGATCCGGCAAGAAATTCCTTTGCCGACCATGAACCGCTTTTTTTATCATGAAGTGGGCATGCTGTGGCATTGGACAGATCGGCTTTCGTGGAGTGAAGAACAATGGCGAAACTGGGTGGAACGTGAAGCGCTCCAGACCTGGATGCTGCTTTTTCAAGGCACGCCTGCCGGTTATTTTGAATTGGAGGCCCAGGATAAAGCAGTAGAACTGTCTTATTTTGGTTTGCTGCCTCCGTTTTTGGATAAAGGATTGGGCGGCGGATTGTTATCTGCCGCAGTAGAAAAAGCATGGGAAATGGAGACAAAGCGGGTCTGGGTACATACCTGCAGTCTCGACCATCCTTATGCATTAAAAAATTATCAGGCTCGTGGTTTTCAAATTTATCGGGAAACCAGGACCTCATAATAAACCGCCGTTTTAAGGCCACTGTGCGGGTGTTGACCGTACGCCGGAATTGAAACGGAATGGATGTTCTTTGATAATTGAATCTGGCGAAACTACACTTTGGGGGAGTTTTCCCCGTTTGCTGAGTCATTAGCCTTCGTGTTTTTCTGCTGTGGAGGATAGGGTGAATAGCTGTGTTTCAATTCTTGAAATTACGGATAATTCCGCCCTATACTTACCTCCGCACAGAAAATAATCGGTGGAAAACTGTTTCAGCAATCATGCGGGTGGTTAGTCGGAAACCTTTCCAGATAATTCTGGAATGATCTGACTGGTTAAATTCCTTTGAATAGTATTCGTGAAATGAGACTGGAATTCTTTAAGATGTCCATGAGGTGTGATGTTGTTTGGTGAAAAGTTCATCATACCAGAAGTAGTTGCACCAGTATTATGGCTGAATGTTTCATTTTGGGGAGTATTGTTTCGTAATGTGCGTTCGACTGCGGTGTAGTCCTGTTTTTCTGACTGTCGGTTGTTGTTAGCTTCGAAAGCTGTGTTTGAATAATATAATTGAGGTGGGGTGTTCCCATTATTGTAATAAAAATATTATTTTTATGACATATTGAACATGCGTAAATCCGTAATGTATGGAGTAGTCCGTAGATTATTTACGGCGAATTGGATCTGCAGTAATCCGTATGGACTGGAGTAGTCCGTAGATTTTTTATGGCGAATTGGATCTGCAGTAATCCGTATGGACTGGAGTAGTCCGTAGATTTTTTATGGCGAATTGGATCTGCAGTAATCC
>LSNO01000080.1 GCA_002082305.1 SAR324 cluster bacterium SAR324-CTD7B | reverse complement strand
GTATCTGAAATAATGGATTCCCGCTTTCGCGGGTATGACAACTTTTTATGACTGAATCATTTAATGTTATTCAGAAATGTGGTTTGCTCATATAAAAGCTGATAAATGTGTTTAGTCTGGAAAGTTTTGCATATCTCAAAAGTTTTTTTGCAGAAATGCAGGTGCTTTTATATTTGAGTTTTATTCGCAGCTAATCAGTGCATTTTATTAATTTACAATGAAGGAATATGAAATTGTTTCGTATCGTATTAGTATTGAGCCTGGTTTTAGTTTTTGCTGCCTGCAAAAAGTCAGATGACAGCACAAGTAGTACCACCACCACTGACGACTCAAGCATGGTGACAGCCATGCCGAGCAACCTGTCTGTTTCATCAAATACAGAATCCGGTTCAAGCGTCAGCAGCAGGACTGCCGGACGCTCGTTTGCCTCAGAAATTAATGACGACAACGATCCAAAAAAACATAAAGACAAGGTTGCCAGACTGAAGGCAGTTCTGAACTCCACTGACATCGGTCAGTGCCATAAGGCGATTCCCAAGAAAATGAAAGGTTCTGGCGGAAAATATGTGTCCTGTTATGGACCGGATCTGGTTTATGTCAATCATCCTTCCGACTCAACTGACGGTACCTTACCCGGCGGAGATCTGGGAATCTGGACAGCCTACAATGACAATACAACGCAGGAAGCCTGCGCGGTAGGACAGATGAATCTGCTGATGGATAAAATTGGCCGTAAAGTGGATTTGGCAATGGGTATCACCGCGATGATGATATGTGCCGCCAAGAATGACGGTCTTACCAAACCGACTATTGACGGTGACGCACTGGATGTGACCGCTTCTGTTGCCAAAACAAAGATATCCGGCAGGGGGGGCATGAAAGTCAGTGAGGCAACGCTTAAGCGAAGTAAGCTCGCTAGTGGTAAAATTAAATACACATCAAAACTGAAAGGCAGTTTTACCTATACGGATAGCAGCGGTACAAGTACTTCACAAAAATTTGGTATCAAATTTCAGCATGTGCCGGAAACTGATTCCAAAGACAGTACTGCAACTGGTGAAGGACTGGTGCAAATGTGGCAGGATGGTGTTACCGATGGAGCTACTGATCAAAATTGTGGTACAGATCCTTATGATGTTGTTACTTCCGTGGCTTACAAAAACACCTCAGACAATCTCAGTTTCCGTGCTGTCAAAGCCAGGTTTTCCGATAATATGACCAAGAGTGAATATTTCGATTCATCTGGTGAAGTTGTAGGAACCTCGATTACAGATAATGCAAGTGGCGGATGGTGTGCTGATTTTAACGTAGTTCGCGCAAATATTGACAAGGATGGATTCGGGAAAGTAGGCTATGCCTGGCAGGCCGGAGAAAGAGACGGCTACACCAGGACATTCAACATCAAAACTGTTTACAATAGTTCTGATAATCAGACCGGTAATGCTTTCTTTGGTTTTAATCCGCATCCGGACAACAGCAGTGGAACCAACAAGTATCGTAGTACGAATATTGACCGGATGATCTGCAACTGGGCCGGACCAGGGAACAACCATACTGGTGTTGCAAAGATTCAGCGTCAGAAACTGAGCTATGCCAGCACTGCCAACGTCTGGAAATCTATTCAGGATAATATTACTTTTGCTCCCACAACTTCTTGTGATTTTGATAACTCATCGTACTCCACCACCACCTTCGGTGGTTCAGGAGCAAGCATCACCAGTAATCTGGAAAGTATTTCAAACTACCTCTCTAAATATGGTTCGCAGCCGACCAAACCATCTCCAACTTTAGAATAAGCCCTCCTTTTATCGACTTTCGCCCTATTCTCTCTGAGTGGGGCGAAGGTTCGGCACTCTCTTTCTTGACTTATCCCACCATAGCTGATTCCAGCAAAAACTTGCCGTTATTGCTGAAAAGTGGATAATACCACTTTTCAGTTTCAAGTAATTTCAGCAAAAATAAAATGGATTATAAAACCTTAATTTTAGAGATAGACGAACGCAAGATTGCCGCTTTGACCTTGAATCGTCCGGATGTTCACAATGCAATGAGTCTGGAGATGATACGTGAACTGCGGAAAGTTGTTGGAAAATTAAATGCAGATCCGGAGATACGGGCTGTTATTCTGAGCGGTTCCGGAAAGTCTTTTTGCGCCGGAGCGGACCTGCGCTGGATGCAGGAAATCGCAGGACAAAAAAGAGAGGACAGGATAGCAGAGGCAACGGAACTCTCAGAAATGCTTGGAGAACTGGACCAACTCAACAAGCCACTAATTGGACGGATCAATGGTTTATCTTTTGGAGGTGCCGTGGGCTTGATTGCCTGTTGTGACATTGCAGTTGCAGTAGAAGGAGCCTTGTTTTCATTGACCGAAGTTTTGCTGGGTCTGCTTCCGGCCACGATCTCACCATTTGTCCTGCGGCGTATAGGCCCGTCAAATGCAAGGCGTGTTATGTTAAACGCACATCGTTTTTCCGCAGAAGAAGCTGTTAATTTGGGTTTGATCTCCAAAGCTGTTTCTGCTGATAAACTGGATGAGGCCATTGAGAAAGAAATAAATGAACTGCTGCGCTGTGCTCCGGAAGCAGTTTCGGCTACAAAGCGACTCATCGCAGAAGTCCGGGGAAAAGAGCCGGCAGATGTGCGTAGTGCTACAATTGAAAAGCTGGCAAATGCCTGGGAATCTGAGTCAATCAAAGAGGGGATCGATGCTTTTTTCAGCAAACGCAAACCGGCCTGGAATCCTGAGGCTTAGATGTAAAGAAAAAATGAATTTTAAAAATGTTCAATATTACTCAGGATTGTTTTATGCGGGTCTGATGATTCTTTTGACCAGCAATAGTCAGGCTGCAGATCCCGCTAAATTAACTGAACCTGAATCAATCTCTACTCTTTATGAAGAACAATCTTCTCAAACTCCCACAATTTTTGGTGGTGTGGGCAGAAAATTACCGACCTGGCAGGCAGGCCTGGATTTGCTGATACTCGGCACACCGCATTACGGCGCGTTCCGCAATCAGCTGAACTTGAGCAATCGTGTTTTTTGGGGCGAGTGGTGGTACAATGACGGTTGGGGAGTAAAAGGTTTCCTTTCAGAACAATCCTTTCGGATGTTTGGTTCAAGCGGAAGCAGTGCAAAATCCAGCACCAGGCATCTGGGTGTCATTGCAAAAACTCAGCACTCACTGTCTGAATCATGGAAAATAAGTGCCGGCATGGGGCTGGCAAATACAGAGTATAGTCTTGGAAGTCAGCGTAAACAGGGGAATTCTTTAGTCTCTGAATTCAGAATCGGAATGGAAATATCAGATGACTTTTGGACCGAGGCAGGAATATTGACCATTGACAGTTCCAGCGGCAGCGGATCCGGTGATCAACGCCTTGGTTCAACTGGTTATTTGATAGGCTTTAGCTACGGGTTTTAAATGGAAGTCAGTAAATTAATTTTATAGAAAAAAAGCATGCAGTTACCAAATTTAGATGAAATGTCAGCGGAAGAAAAAATGTGGTTTGCTAACTCTATTGCAGGAATGGTTGTTGCTGATGGTCATGCAGATCAGTCTGAAATGAGTTTTCTCCGGGAGGCCATCAATTTTATGGATAACAAAGATGAAATTGATAATTTGATGGTTATCATTAAAAATGGCAATCCTCCAGAGTTGGGCCCCCTCGATATAGACCCAAAGCAAGCTTTCCTGATGCTTAAATATCTTGCACAGTTGATGGTCGCAGATGCTGATTTATCTCCAAAAGAAATCAGTTATTTCCTCTTAGCGGGAAGATCATTGAGTTTTAATAATGAAATTTTGAACAAACTATGGAAAAGCGCCCGTTCACTTCTGGAGAGGGACTTGCCCCAAGCAATTGTAGAAACAGGGAGTTTAAAGACTAAAGTGAGTTTGACAAAAGTTGATGAAACTGGAGTCACATTTCGGTTGGGAAAAGCCCTGATGCCAAAAGTAAAAATAATGCTTTATGTTCTTAAGAGTGTCCATTCTGAACTTCCATTAAAAGGAAATGAAGAACACTGGGATCCTCTTGACTGCAAAATGGAAAAACAACATCAGGTTAAATTTGATGAAGGCAGTTATGTGGTACGAGCACATATTGAGCAAAGATTATTTGAAGATCATGGAATTATGCAGATTATGCATCCTGAAGATTATGCTGTAGTTTCAGACGGCGGATTTTTTGATACAGAGAAAGATTCACTATTGGGTAGTTTTTTGGATTGTTATGTTTGCGATAATCCAAAGATCAAATTCTATGTCCTGCACTCCAAAAGTATGATAACTGATCCAAATATTTTTGGTGTATCTTCTTTTGTCAGGTCTGCAGGTGAGTTGAAATTTTGTGATTTTAATCTCATTCAAGTTGCTTCCTGCTCTAAATGCGGTTTCTCCAGTAACGACAAAGAACATTTTAAACGTCAGAAGACATCTGAGCCAACATTTTCAGTAGAAGAGTTTAGCAAAGGCTGGGAAGAAAAAATTGCACCATTGCTGAAAAAAGCACAGGACATAGGAGAAACGTTTTACGGGGAAGAACGAGACATACAGCAGGGGATTCTTTCATATGATTTGGCAATTGCAACCTTTGAACAAATGGCCAGCATTGCTTCAAATGACAACGTGAAAGGTGCAGCTCTCCGTAAAAAAGCTTCAATGCTGATGATTCAAGCAGAAATGTTGATGGAATCCAAGAACAGGGATGCTGCTGAAGCAAACTTGAAAAAAACTGTTGATACATTGGAACCCATTTTTGAAAGTCTGGAAGGCCTCCATCTTCTACATACATGTGTATTATTATTTCAGATTAAAATCTACCTAAATGAATTACAGTCCGCTGCACAGTATATGAAATTTTTGGACAACTATGACACTGATGGAAAACTTAAAGAAGGTACTGAAGAGTTTAAGGAACTGAAAGTAAGTTCAGCTAAACTCAAAGCCACTTTTGATGATCGTGCAATTCTTACCAAGGAGGCAATGACTCATTTTCATCTGGATGATGAGTAATGCAAATATGGCTGACCAAGCACAAGACAAACGGGATCAGGAAGGCAACGGGAATAAAGAGAAACTAATCCTGCTGCTTCTCAGAAAAGATCTGCGCAAAATTTACATGAAGACTTTGGTGGATCGCTTACATGATTCAGGTGTAACAGTTGCAGTTGATGAAACGAATTATCCAGAAGAGAAGCAGAAAAAATTTCACTGGATTTTAAGCTTTCCAGGAGATATTCCAAAAGGGAAAGCTCATGATGCGAGCAGTCTCGGTTTGATTTTCCGTGTTCCGGGCATGCCAAAATTGCAGATGGAAAAATTGCCTTCAAGTGATTCAGTGAAGCTGACAAAATTAATTGGGCGCTACAAGGAAGTACAGCAACAATGTAAAGATCAGGTAAAAAACCAGGCTTTTGTAAAGTTGGCTTTGATTGATGCTGTTTTGCGCGGCAAACAGCAATTGATACAAAAGTTTGAGGATTTAGAAAACCGTCTTGAGCAGAAAATTTCTCAGGTTGAAAAACCTTACTACAAAGGAATTGGCTATATTCTCAGTACATCTATTGAAAAAATCACTGGAATTGCAGTTTTAGACGGTCTGATGAAGGGCCTGGTTCACGTGATGATCATCGATGATATGGAAAAGCGTACAATTGATGGTCTTGTTGCCCTTGATTTTAAACGGAAATTCCTTTCATTTATGTCTACAAGTGAACTTTCAAAAAAGATACAGGAGTTTCGAAATGCACATGCTGAGGACGAGTTTGCTAAAGCCAATATTGAAGAATTCATTTTTAATTCGCCGGACTTTGAACATGTTGAAATTGTTTTTTTTAACTCATGGAAATTCACTGAAGACTCTTTTCCTGTCAGAGTTGCATTACGCAAAAAAGCAATTATCAGTAAGAAAGAAGAGAGGAAAGTTCAGCAGAAAGACCAGGCAGAAGGAAAAATTGCAGCTGAAGAGAAAGCTTTAGTAGTGGTCAAAGAAAAATTGGAGGAGGTAATGCGTGTCATTAACAAAATGGAAAAATCACATTTTGATGATGAAGATGAATATCAGTTACAGACTAGTGCCCGTAAAAGATTTCTCAAGGATATTAAGATTCGTGAGTTGAGACTTAAAGAATTGAAACGCCCAATAAGTAAGGGAGCTGGAGAGGAAAAGATCATCACTATTGATCTGTTTGATATTTTTAAAAACAATCAGTCCTTCATGGACAGGATGAGTGATAAGGCTGGCTCTCTGGGTTTAGGAGAATTATGGGGCAAGCACGTTAAAACTGACGATAGCTTTAGTTTTAATAAACTTGCTGAAATGGCACGTTTTTCTAAAGATTGGATAAAAGCATCTGCTCAACTAAAGAAAATCAAATCACAAACCACTCATTTAGCGAAACAACTAAAATTGTTTGTCGAAAAAAACGAGCTGACTAATTCAGTTTCAAGTTCCGGATCTGGTACTGAGGTAAATTATCAATCACTCCTTGATGAACATATTTTAGATCGTCTTGAGCTTGCAGTACTTAGTTGTGAAATTTCAAACCTGACTGCAGATAAACTCAAGAAAGAATAAGAACCAATTTGGCTTGGAAATAAAAAGTTGAACTGGCGAACCGCAGACCAGGAATCCAGGGGGGCCTTTCAAAGCTCGTTATCGACAAAGTCAGGTTCATGGAGTCCGGATCAAGTCGGGGATAACAAAAGGAATGCTATCACGTTAAACCCAACGTATTTTGTATTTGAGCCTGACGTATATTAGATTCTTGTTCTCTACATTCCACCGACAGTCATTTCCGAAATCAGGACTGTTGGAAGTCCAACTCCCACTGGAACATTCTGTCCTTCCTTGCCACAGGTCCAGATTCCCTCACTCATGGCAAAATCGTTACCGACCATACTGACTTTTGACATTGCATCCGGCCCATTTCCAATTAAGGTGAAATTTTTTATCGGCACGGTTTTTTTACCGTCTTCCACCAACCAGGCTACCGTTGGTACGAATACAAAATCACCATTGGAAATATCCACTTGTCCACCGCTAAATTCCTGACAATAAACCCCTTTTTTGACAGAACTGATTATTTCCTCCGGATCAGATTCCCCATTCGCCAAGTAAGTTGATGTCATTCGTGGTATTGGATAATGCGCATATGATTCCCTCCGTCCGTTTCCGGTAGGATTGGTGTGGAAGTGTCTGGCACTGATCCTGTCATGCATGTAGTTTCGCAAAACTCCATTTTCGATCAATATATTTTCAGCAGAAGGAACTCCTTCGTCGTCAAAGTTTATTGCACCTCGTTCGTGCGGAATAGTCCCGGAGTCATAGATCGAACACAAGTCTGAAGCTACTTTTTCACCAATACGTCCGCTGTAAGCAGAGGTCCCTTTGCGATTGAAATCAGCCTCCAATGGATGCCCAACTGCTTCATGCAGCAGTATTCCGGATTGTGCCGGTCCTAAAATAACAGGCATTAATCCGGAAGGTGCCTGTTTTGCGCCCAGAAGCAAAATTGCTTCTGAAGCAGCCTGTTTTCCTAAATTCACTGCATGGTCTTTCTGCTTCAAAAAATCCAAGCCAACTCGTCCTCCGATTCCAGAAGAACCGTTTTGGATATTGTCAGCTTCCTGTGAAACGCAATGAACATTCATTCGAAACATCGGTCGTGTATCGCGTAAAATTGAACCCTCAGACGTTACGACCTGTGTCAGGTTGAGTGCATCCATCATGGCTACAGTCACTCGAATTATTCTCTCATCATAGGCTCTGGAGACAGCTTCAGTGCGTTTTACCATGTCTATTTTCTGCACCAGTTCTAAATCTGTCACAGTTTCCAGTACCGGATAATAGTCACGTGGAACCAGTTCATTGAAGCGAAAACTTTCACTCAGAGAAACCTCACCGCTGGAAGCAATGGCTGCGGCAGTTCGTGCGGCATGCAGCATTGGTTTCAGGTCAAAATCTTCACTGTATGCGTAGCCGGTTTGATCACCCTGAACCACTCGAATTCCAACTCCGGACACCACTGCAACTGCAGAGTTTTTGATGATGCCATCCTCCATGACCACAGAGTTTCGCGTACTGTATTCAAAGTGAATATCAGCAAAGTCGCCGCCTCGGTGCAGCGCTGCGCTCAATAACTGACGTACTACTGTCTTATCAATGCCCATCTGTCCCTCAAACAGTTGTTTCACTGCTTCAACTCCAGTCAAAGTTTGTGTCAGGTGGTGGGCAATATTGTGGGTATCGAGTGATAATTCAGCAGTTTTCATAGAATTCAGTGATTCTTGATTTGCAGTTTTTAAATGGCTGGTTCTCTACTCAGAACATTTTCAATGCACCGTGCAGCTTTGTCATATGCTCCAGCTTCACCCAATTTTGTGCGCGTTGATTTCAGTTGGCTGATCATTGTGGCACGATAGTCCTCATCCTGCAAGAGACGAACTGCAATCTCAGTAACTTTACTGACTGTGAAATTGTTTTGCAGTAATTCAGGTACAATTTCTTTTTCAGCCAAAACATTAACCAGGCCAACATATTCAGTTTCCGACAGATAACGTGCAATCCGGTAAGTTAGCGGAGAAACTTGATAAACAATCACGAATGGTTTAAGTGCAAGTGCAGTTTGCAGGGAAGCAGTTCCGGATGCGACTATTGCAGCATCACAAGCCTGAATAGTTTCAATAAACTGTTCCGGAACCAGGGTGACTGGAACGGATGATGTGTCTGTCAGTTTCCTGATTTCTTTTAAGTCTAGTGATTCTGCAACAGGCAGTATGCACTGAATCTCACCGGTTTTTTGTTGAATTTGCGGAAGTGCTTCAAGCAGGGTAGGAAGGTGTCTCCTCATTTCACTTGGCCGGCTTCCGGGCGCAATTGCTATAAGCAGGATGTTGTTCTGCAGTCCGAACTGTTTGCGGATTGCTCCGGAATCGATTTCGCTCTGCATTTCATCCAGCAGAGGATGTCCAACCCATTTTACATCGACGCCGGCTTGCTGATAAATTTTTTCTTCAAAAGGAAAGAGGACAATCATTTTGTCCACTACACGTTTGATGGTATTCAATCTGCCTTTTCGCCAGGCCCAAATTTGGGGACTGTTGAAAAAGATTACCGGAACACCTGTTTTTTTGGCATAAGCTGCAAGTTTTAGATTGAATCCCGGATAATCGATTAAAATCAATGCATCCGGTTTTTCTTCCGTCAAAGCCTGACGCATTCTCCAGAGGGTTTGATAAAGCCTTGGAAGATGCTGAACCACCTCTACTAAACCGTGTGTTTGCAGGGAGTCCAGCATGAAGTATGGACGGAACCCCTCTCTTAACATCTGCTTACCGCCAATACCGAAAATATCAGCACTGTCATGGTTTTTCCGCAAACTGCGAATCAAACCTGCACCATGGGCATCTCCGGAGACTTCTCCGGCAACCATCATTAATTTCATTTAGCTTTTAGTTGGAGACTTTTATAATTTCAGCCTGCCGGAAAACTTTGACCTAGGATTCTTTTTTAAAAACAAGTCCAACTTGGGGGAAGCCTGCATTTTTAAACAAAAGCATCAAATCCATTAAAATTCCATAAGGCACCTGTTCATCCATTTGAACATATACAGGCTGGTTCCTTTTCCATTCGTTGGCATTTTTTGTTAGAGATTTAGCCAGACTTTTGAGTGAGTAGATTTGATCACTGATTACTATTTGCTTTTTTTTATTCACAACAGCAAGAATTGATTCTTTGTAAACAGGTACCCGTTCTTTTAATTTACCTTTAGGAAGCTGAATTTGAATGGCCTGCGTCAGTAGCGGTGCAGAAATGAGAAAGGAAATCAGGAGAACCAGCAAAACATCAACAAACGGGGTAATGTTGATTTCAGACATAAGTTCTCCGCGGAGTCTTCTAGCATGTCTAAATTTTCTCATTTTTTTGGTAACAAACGTTTTTGGAGGTGGTGCAGTAGTTGAAGAGCAAAATAATCCATTGTCTCAGTCATTCCACGGATGGTTGCACGAAACAAATTGTAACCTAAAGTTGCAGGAATTGCAGCAAACAGACCGGCTGCAGTCGCAACAAGTGCCTCTGCTATACCGGGACTGATAACTGACAGTTCAACTGAATTGAATTCCGCGATGCTCATGAAAGTGTTGATGACACCAATTACTGTTCCAAATAGTCCTATAAACGGGGAAGTTGCAGCGATTGTAGCCAGCAGGGCTTGTCCTGCATTTAAATCTTTTTCTGCCAGCAAAATCCTGGCTTCAAGAATTCGTTCAAGCCTGTCCATCAACTCTCTACGATGGCCGTAGTCTGATTCAGGACTTGTTTTCAGGAATATTTTCAGTTCACGGTCGCCAAGTGCGAACATTTCCTGAAGTGGATTTTTAGGCATATTGCTGAAACGCAGGCGGAGTTCACTCACACGCTGGGTGTTTTCCAGCAGTTTTAGTGCGCGTGCCTGGAGATATTTTACCCGAATGAGGCTGAAGAACTTCATGAACAGCGTGATCCAGACAATCACCGAACACCCCAAAAGTATCGCAAGAACGCTAAAGGCAATACTACTAAAATCTGTAGTAAATGGGAGGGTCAAAAAATCCATTCACGTATTTATGGTTTTAGCAATAAAGTGAACTCAACTCTTCTGTTTTTGGCCCAGGCGTTTTTGTTGGAGAGACGGACCAGCGGAAATTCTTCACCAAAACTGAAGATTCTCGCTAGTGATGAATCTGGAAGATAGGCCTTGATTGCGTTAGCTACTACATTGGCCCTGCGATGTCCCAAAGCCATGTTATACTCATCACTCCCACGTTCATCGGCATGTCCTTCAATTTGTATTATCATGTCATTACGGGATTTCAGGGCCTTCATGACACACGAACTCTGCTGTCGCAGAAGTTTTCTGTATGCCGGTTTTATTTTTATTTGATCGAAGTCAAAGTGAATGACCGGCATTAATTTGTCATTTGTCTTGTCCCGTAGTTTACTGTCGGCAATGTTCACATCCTTTATTTTCAGCAGACGCTTATGAATAGCTTCCATCTTTTCAGGAACTATTTTGCAGGAAACCAGTTTTTGTGCGGAAAAGATGGCCAAAGGTGATTTCGGCATAAACTTGGTTGTGCTCTTCTTTTCCGAAGCTGAAACGTTGTCTGCAGCTTTTTTCGGTTCTTCTTGTTGTTCTTTAACGGATGAGCCCAGGAGATTCTTCAGCCCCGAAGAAATTGTATTAATTATACTAGGTTCACTTTTCGGCTCTTCCGGTTGAATAACTTCTATACTCGCCGGCTTCAGTAACTTTTCAATTTTATCCAAAGCAGTCTCTTTGTCAACCGCAGCAAGTCGTGCGGCTTCAGCTTCTTTTGCAGCTGTCTCTTCTGCAGCAGCAGCTTCCTGTGCCAGCAGTTTTTCTGCTTCTTCCTCCTGCTGACGTTCCTGCTCTTCAGTTATTCGGGCATGTTCCTGGTCCATTTGTGCTTGAACTTCTTCAGGATCAGGATCAGAGAAAGTGCAACCAGCTAAAACGAGTGTCAGAAGTGTAAATAAGATAGAAAAATATTTCAGCATTTTATACCCCTTAATAATGTTCAAGGCAAATCTTTTTTAGTTAATCTATCTCTAAAATAGATTGGCTGTTTTTGCAAGTCAAATTGAGACCTAGCCTAACTTAATTGGATTTATTTTGCAACGTATATTTGATGGTCACGTAAAAAGTCTCAAAATTCTCAAAGAATTCATTCCTGAAGCTTCTCTTCAGCCTGACACGGTGGACAGGGATCTATTGTTTTTTTAGAAGCTTGAGAGCATACTGTAGCCCGCATTCCCTTTCCATTGTCATTCCGGGCGAAACGCAGCATAGACCCGGAATCCAGGGGAAATGTTTCAAATCTTGTACTCAAGCAGATCTTTGATCTGTAGCCCGGATCAAGTCAGTGATGGAAAAACATCTTTTCTTAAGCCCCATTCTATTTTGAGTAATGAATAAAGGTAATAGTTTGTTTTAATGGTAAAACGCATTGTGCTGCAGCAGTAATAGATCTCGACGGTCACGAGTTTTATAGTGTCATCCCGAACATATGTGAGGGATCTTATACGATATCAGCACTTTTTCAGATATCCCCTTTCGGTCGAGATGTCAAGCTGAAGTCAATAATATCAGTATATTACGAGAATTAATGACTCACGAGCAATAGATCAGTTACATAAAAAAACAGTGTCAGCAAGAGAATAGTTTCTGGGCACCTTTTCCACAGAATATTTGACTTATATTTTTGAATCTAATTTTGCAGTTGAAACAGATGCATATTATTTTCTGCTGATATAATAATCAAATGCATTTCCAATACCGTTTATTGAATTAATTCAGTATTTAATACATGAGAATCAATCGTATCTACACTTGACTATTTGGGAGTAATAGGTTATTTTGAGGTGTTAATTTAATGTAAAAAAAACTGTAATCTTTTGGCATTATTTGTTTCAAGTAAAAAAAATTAAATTGTCCATGAAAATTTTTCGTATTTTGAACAAAAAATTGTTGAGTTTTGCGGGATGTATCGTTGTCTTAACAATTTTTAATTTCGACATTCTGCATGCAGAAATATTGAGCCGCAGCCGCCCTGAACCAGAGATAAGGGAGCGCATACACAAAATTCTCCGTAAAACTCTGCGTGAAGAATATATCGATGTTTCTGTAATTCTTCATTCAGTCCTGGATAATGAACCCATCAAAAAAGATAGTGATCTTCTACCAGGAGTCAAAATAAAAACTGCAGATAATGAGGTACAAGCACTGTTAAGTTATCGAATTATTAATTTAACTGTTAACAAGTCGGTAAATTTGAATCAGGTGGAAATGCGTATTCGTTCAGAAATTTCTGAACTGAAATCACAGGATCGTTTTGAACAATCGATCGTTTTGGATAAACTGCAAATAGAACGTCCTGATTTTTCTGAAAAACTGGTTGAATATGTAAACCTGCTTGTCGGAGCAAGGGCTGATTTGAATGGTGACGAACCAGTAAATGCACAAGAGAAGCTGAAGCAGGCGGCAGAAATCAGTGCAACTTTTCCTGCAGGTTATGAAATGCTCGGAGTTGATCAGTTGATTCCGGAATATAAACCGGAAGGCACTGATGCAATCACACCAGCGCAATGGGCAATTATAGGAACTCTTGGAGTTTTGCTGCTTTTGACACTGGCATTGTTTTTCTTTGTCTCCCGCAGCACCCGTGAGAAAGAGGAAAAAGAACATCCGCTGCAGGGCACCTTGGGTAAAGTTGCCACTGCCATTGAAGCCATGGCACCGGAAGAAGAGGCCGAAGAAGAGGAACTGGATCTTCCGGATGAGGAGGCAGATGCTGGGGATGATGAAGAAAAAATTGATTACTTTGGGTTCATCAGGAAGATGCCTCCAAAACTTCGTATTGATCTACTGCAAGAAATTAAACCCCATCAACAGGCTATTGTTTTTAGTCAGATGGACCCCAGTGATATGGCTAATATTCTCAAGGGCCTGCCTGTAGAGGATTCCTTGGGGATTGTATTGACCATGAAGGATATAAGCGTTTCTCCTAGTGAACTGCAGCAATTGGCAGATGAACTGACTGAGTCTGCTAAAAATCTTCCCATGCCTTTTGATGGGCTAGGGCGTATTGGAGAACTTTCCGGTCAGATAAGTGCAGAGGAATGGAACGATATTCTAGGGAGTACTGATGAACTTAAAAAGAAGAATCCTGAATTAGCTAAAAATACAAGCGAAGCTATGGAACTAATTCGGGAGCGGAGCCTTTCTTTTGAAGATTTAGAAAGCACCGAAATCATAGATGATGCTTTTGTGGGAAGAGTGATGGAGCGTTTTGAACGTTCACGATTAAGTACCGGAGCAAAGGTTTCAGTTCCGTACTTACTACTTGATTCTCATTCTTCAGTAACTGAAAAAATCATGAAGGAATATACTGAAGAAACACGGAAATATTATCAGGAACAACTGCAGGGATATGAAAAACAGCGTGAGGAAGATGAAGAGGCTAAATTACGGATAGAACAGCTTAGGAATCTTCATCGGAATGTTTTCATGCGACATGTTCATATCGAACTTGGAAAAATTTGGGAGAAAAAGGATTCATGAAACAACAAAGCGCAGATAAATTAGGTACATTGTTCGGCTTTATTGGCGGCACGACTTTCATCCTCTCCGGAATTCTGTGGCCTTCAGAATTTTCTAATTTGGCTCTCTGGCTGGAGGGTACCGGTGACGCGGATTCGTATAACAAATACGTGATTCAAATTTTACGGTTTTTTGACCTGAAATCGCTTTTCATTGTCTTTGGCGGCACTATTTCGGTTACTTTTGTTGCATTTCCATACAAAAAGACTTTACGGAGTTTTGGCAGCATTCCAAAGGTTTTTGCAGCAGATGTTGCTGAATCCGCAACTCAGGAAATTTATGATAAAACCAAGATAATTGCAGAAAAACGTTACAGCGGGAAACGTATTACCAACGATGATCTCAGCAGCCTGGAAAATCCGTTCATGCGCCGCTGGATAGAGGGACTGATCGTTCGGGAACAAGTTGAGGAAGAGTCTCTGGCGCAAATATTAAAAGCAGAAGTGCTTATGTATGAACAGCGTGCGGATGAAGAAATTGAAATATTTGATTTTATGGGTACCGCCGCACCTGCATTCGGTATGGTTGGAACAATTGTCGGATTGGTCCTGATGTTAGCGGAAACCGGAAGTATTCGTTCAGTTATGCAGGCCATGTCCGTTGCCATGCTGACCACCCTTTACGGTGTGATTTTCTCTAACATGGTTTTATTGCCTATTGCATCAAAACGTAAGCAGCTGAAAGAATCCAATCTTGTTTTGCTGGAAATGATTCGTGAAAGCGTAAATCGCATAGCACGCCGTGAAGCGCCATACACAATTCTTCAGGAACTCCACAATTTTCTCCCTCATAAACGGGACGAATTTGATGATCAGTACGGATGAGGGGTTATGGTTCTAGGATCTTAGTTTTAACTTGTGGACGTCGGCAGGAACTCTAAGTACTAAAAGTGAATCGTATAAGAAGAAAACATGTTTGGAGAAAAGAAGACCAGAAGTAAAGAAGCGAAGTGGATGGTGACATTCGCTGACTTAATTACCCTATTGTTTTGTTTTTTTGTATATCTGTCGCTGTTTAATAAACCGCAAGTGGATCTTAAAACAGGTTTTATTGTCAGTGAAAATACAATAAGTAATTTGACGGATCGCTTGCCGGAAAATATTGTCAAAGGTTTTAAGTCAATGAAAGGGACGTATTTTGATACGAAAGAGATGTTTACGGAAAAACTGGAAACACTTCTTGGTCAAAAACAAGCGGGTCTGTACAAAATCCAGATCCTGATTGAAAGCATGGCCACAGGAAAGGTCGAAGAGTCTGCGGGTGTCATGAAAGTGGAGATTTTGCTCAATGAAAAAGTAGAGGAAGATTTGAGGATTCCTTTATTTTTTGCAGGAAACGCGAGGAGGGGCCCAGTTGATCCGGAACTGTGTACAATGGAAGGATTAATGAAAAATCCGAAAGAGATTCAAGAATTTGATTACGTCTTAGGGGCGGAATTAGCCATAATCCCTGGAGGAGAGTTTGGGGCGTCTTTCCCTCTGTGCCTGGTAAACGATGAACTGTATGAGGAGCCTGAAGAAATCTTAGTGCAAATAGGGAAGCTCCGGGGAGATGTGGAACGCGGGAACTTCGTAACCAGGAGCATTATCATCCAGGATGATGAACCGCTCCCTACAGTAACCTTTGAGATTGCGCGTCGGGATCTTTACAAAGGAATTTCAAATATAACGGCAAATATTTCACCTATCAGTGGAGTGAAAACGGATATTCCACTCAAGTTTGCTGGAACTGCCAAAGAGAGGAAGGATTTCCGCTTCATGGATGGAGCAACGATTGAGATCTATCCCTACACGGAAAAAGGGACTGTGGAAATAGAGGTCATCCAGGATGAAGTGCCTTTGTATGCAACCCGAACATTGATCATTGAGATGGAAGATAATTCTGTTTTAAATGCGGATGTTGGCAAGATTTCCAAACAAGTCAATACAATCATCGGTGCTCAGGAGATGAAAGATTGCAGTGGAATCAATCGCTTCCTGAGAGAAAATGAGGCATTTGCTTCGTTTGAGCTGAATGCCAGTAAATCGCGCTGCATACTTTCTCTGCCCTCCAGTTTTTTGTTTCTCAGCGGAGGTGCGTCCATTTCGAAGGAAGTTGTGGTTCAGCTCAGCAGTTTTCTGAATGAAATCCGAAATCGTTATGAGCTGGAAGGTGATGCGATCAGGGTGGATGGACATACTGACGATGTGCCCATTAGTAAAAAAGGAAAATATAAAAATAACTGGGAACTGAGTACAGTTCGGGCAACAAATGTTGCGACACTGATGATGGAAAATGTAGGATTTAATCCGGAACGCATTGCAATTTCCGGATATGCGGACACCCGACCCAAAGCATCTTATGTCAGTGAAAACGGCAATCGAAAGAGCGGTAGAGAATTACAGAAAGCTCGTAAAGCAAACCGACGGGTAGAACTTATTTTCACTCGTCCAACTAAAAAAGAACGAACCAGAAAATTTTTTCCTGAACCTAATGCAGGCTAAGGAAAGCTATGTACTATTTGCATTTGCGGGCCTTCGTTTTTCTCTGGTTGTTTGTTTTTATGGTGGGGATCAATTCTATAAACGCGCAAACGAATGAAAATGAGCAAAGTTCGGAGGTTCCTGAAGAAATTCTGATTTTTCGCACGTCACCGGGAAAAGAGGAGCTTGCAGAGGGCTGGTTCCGGTTTCAGGTCAGTACCTTCAGTCCAATCATGGTGATCAAGGTCAACGGATTTGCGCAAATGGTAACTGAGGATGCAGACTGGGCTGAGATTGAAGTTCCTTATTATTTAAAAACCGGGAAGAATCTTTTTACGATTTTTGTACAGACAGAAACAGGACAGAGTGAACAGGAATTTATTGTCACTTATGAACCTCAAAAGAAGGAAAGGAAAAAACCGCCTCCGTTGAACGGTGTCGTAATGTTTGGGCAAACAAACAGTGACAATATTCTGAGTGCCCAGGAAGGTAAATCAAAAACAAGTGCATCAAAAAATGATTTATTGCTGTCGGCCGCATATGCATTTGAACTGAATGAGGAATCAGCTGTTTCCATAAATGCTGTTCTCAAATTTGACCGGCACCAAAACCGGAGCCTGGCTGCTGAAGAAGTTTTGTTCCGGCAGTTCAGTACAGAGTACAGACACAAAAACCTGCTGGGTCTTGATTTGAAAACCGGGTTGGGTCAGAGCGTAATCAGCGTCAAGGATGCAAATCCTTCGGATCCTAAAAAAGCAGGTGAATTCAGGCAAGATTTACAGTCTCTTTTTCTCTTTGTAGACAGCAAAAAACATTGGGGGAGCAAATTTTCCGGTTCACTGAAAATACAGATTGACAGTCAGAATAAGGTAAAAACAAATTCAGAGGATGGGTCATTGACGCTGGCGTCTTTAGGAGCAAAAATGCGATGGGAAGACTTTAGATTTCAGGCGCGAATTGATTCACAGTCTACACAATTTGAAGATGCCAGCAAGGATTATCAGTCAACACTGATTAATGTAGGTACTATATATTCATGGATTCCGTGGGTTTTTGGTTTTAATTTTCAAAATAATAATAAGCAATACCAAAATGCTGATCCGGCATCAAATCTGGTTTTGCAGAACAAAAAAGATGAGATGACTTTAAATTTTAAATATTCGTTCAGTAGTTCGACTCTAGCAGGTGCAGACCTGAAGCAAATTAAGCAGGCTTCCAACGATGAGACACGATCCTACAAGGCTAATCAAATAACAGTGCAGTATATCTGGATGTTTTGAAGAAAATTTTAATGATTAAAATATAATCACAAGAAAAGAAAAGAGTCTAATAATTGGACATGGTTAATCTTGTAATTCATAATTATTTAATTACATGGTTTGAAATAAAGTTAATTAATACAATATATTAAATAAGTAATTTGAGAATAAAATATAATGGTATAACTCTTGAGAAAGGTAAGTGTAGGTAAAGGGTAAGTTAGAGTTAATAATTAAAATGCAAGGAAATGGAAAAAATAGAAGTGATTATCAAACCTTTTAAACTTTGAAATAAAAAATGCAACTCATTATCTCAAAAAATAAAATAGTTCGGTTATTTGGAACTGTTTGCGTGGGTTTGTTTTTTCTACAAAATATTGCAATAGGAGCACAGAATTCTTTGGAGCTGCATTCCGGAATAGTGAAGTTGATTAGAAACGGAAAAAGCGTGATTTTACAAAAAGCAGGTGAAACGTATTCACTGTTGGCAAATGACCGTTTACAAACCGGAAAAGATACACAAGTCTCAGTGTACTTGAAAAACAGGGATAACACTGTGAAATTGTTTTCTCACAGTTTTTTTAAACTGGATGACCTTTCGGAGGAAGAAAACAGCGTGGCCCTCTTGACAGGTAAAAGCAACTTCAGTGTCAAACCACTTCCTGAGTCTTCCGGAGACGAGAAAGAGGTAAATCAAAACAAGGAAATGAAAAAAGTTCCGGAAAACACACTCACGGCCAAGTTGGGAGGAAAACTTAAAGGAAACCTGACAAAACTGGTGAGAACCAAACAACGGAGCAAAAAAAAGCGTTTTAAGGTTCGAACGGTTTCAGCACTTGTAGGTGTACGCGGAACAGACTTTGTTATTGCCACCAGTGGAGATTCAACAAATTTGCTGGCCCTTTCCGGAGAGGTGACCCTGGCTTCTCCGGAGGTTCCGGATTATGAAATTCCGGTGGTGGCCAATGAGGTTTCACATGTACGTGAAGGTTCCGGACCATCTGTACCTGTGACTGTCTCTGTTGAAGAAAGAGATAGTATTGCTAAAGCGGATGGTACGGATAGTTTTAAGGAAGTTGAATTTGGTCCGTCGGAACCTATTGGTTCTATACAGGAACGGTTGAAAAGTGAGGATAAAACTCCACGCCTCGAGGGAGAACCTGATACAGAGGGAGAATTACTGGATCGGTTGGATCGATTAGAAGAATTAGAAACCATTGTTGAAAACGCGGAAAATGCAATTGATGCTGCAAAAAGCAAAATCTTGAACTTGAGCATGACATTTACTAATCGCTAGAAACTTGACAGACATTATAAAATGAAGTTTTTTTTCAACATACACGTCCTTGTTTTTACACTGCTGGTCTTTGTGCTTGTGGTGTCCTGTGCGGATGTCGAAACGGAAACGAGCGGCTATGCTGCGCTGGAAATCAGCCTGGACGATGTGTCTCATCGGAAAGCGGCGCGCTCAAAACTGGCACCAAATTTTACGCATGGATCGGGACACAGTATGACCAGCAGTGACGCCAAAACCATTTTGGCCGTCTTGATGCCTGCCGTTAAATGTGAGTCCAGCCACCAGGTTCCCACGATATATAGCCGGGCACTGGTAGGCATTACTAGTCAAAACGTGAAATTGGTGGTACCGCTTGATACACAAGTCAAACTATGCCTCTATTTTTTCCGTGAAACATTATCTCTCAATGAATTGGGTGCAGGAACCACTGCACCTGAAGGATTTGGCGAATCAGGTATTTTTACGATTGATTCAGAAACGACCGCTAAAACCATTTCAGTTGAATTCTGGACTACTTCTTATTCAACGGTTACGCTTAAACTCAGCAGTATTAGCAGCACAGGTTTTTTAACCGGCAGTAAAGGAACCGTCAAGCTAAAGTCTACGTCCGGTGAGCTAATGGATAACAATTCATTCACTATCACCTCTGCTGACAATGGTAGCAAGTCTGTTGAGTTTACAAATGTTGTTTACAATTCTTATAGTTATGATGTTGAAATAATGGGGTTTATTCCTGCAGATCAGGCATTTCTAGTAAGCAGCGAGACAGAAACACTTGATGTTAAGTTAACGCCGAACTATGTAGATATTGACTGGTTGAGTTTTGAAAACATGAGTATTGCGCAAGTAGAAACGTCTCCATATGCGACGGCAAGCGGTACCCTTGTGCTTAATGTACCCAATGATCTTAAAGACAATGTCACCCAAATTATCTCCCTGATGCAGGTCAAGCGGATAGGCGGAAACACTATTGTTGATGTTACTCCGCAGGCTGACCTTTCCAGTTGGACAAAAACTGAAGGCACCGACAATGTAACTTACACCACATTATTTTCAACAGCCACATATTTGCCTTTGATTCACGGTTCAAATGAACTGCAAATAGTTCTCACTGTAAATGATGAAACCAAAATTCTGACAATGGGTACAGTAGGCTATGATGCCTGTATTGACTCAAATACTATGTGTTTAACACTTTCCTGGACTGATGGACTTGATCCGGATCTGCACTCATATTATTTTCCGGAATGGACATATAATGAAGAAACAACAAATATCAGTTTTGATAATACTTTGCGGGGAGAGCGCTACTGGGTTTACAGCAATGCGGCCTATAAAAAATATTCAGCAACAGGAGAAACGATCCACTTTATTGATGGCAACAGTTCTTCTGACAATGAGACACAAGTTTGGGCTACAGACAGTCAAAAAGTCGGTAACGGAACTTATCTGTTTTATGTTGAGGATGTAAGTGAAATAGATGTGCAGAATTTTAAGCTTGTTTTGTCCGGTCCTGGATTGAGCGATAACATAACTTACGGACCATATGATTTTAAGGATGACGGTGATGACTCAACTACTGAGGCCGTAAATCCACAAGCGGTATTTTTTATTCAAGTGGAAAATAACTCTATTGTGCGTTCAGACAATGTTTCTGTTGGAGACAATTTATCTTCAACCTTGATGCAGTGGACCGGTTCCCTGCAAAATTCTGTGGTGTAGCAAAATGAGTTTTATAAGTTTACTTTTGGAAGATTTAGACATAGTTGAAAAACCAATTGTAAGTTGTCATTCCCGTGAAAACGGGAATCCAGAAACTTGTGAGTGGAATACATAACCTCAAACTGAACATGGAATTAAATCCAGTTACCAGTTCAGGACGAGGACACGTTTTACAGGAATAAAAAGCAAGTGTGGTAATTTTGACTTTTTAAAGATCATCATAGTTATGATTAATATTAACAAAATTCTGAAACCACGTTATCTGCTTGTGCTTCTGGTGCTTGGTGGCGGAGCTTTGTTTACCATGCTGCAGGCAACATCCAACGAATGTTTTTCCACTGCAGACGGAGATCTCACTGAACAATCTACATTTGGTACATACAATGGCAGTGCACAATCCGGATGCGGATCGAATTTGGCCTTGGACTATATCATTAGCCAAGGGCATTCAGTATCATGGAGCGGTTTTGAAGGACCAATTAGCGGGAATGTTGAAGTCAAAAGTGGAGGTTCATTAGACATTAACGGAAATGCGACTTTTGGGGGGACTCTCACCAACGCAGGTACATTGACTGTAAAGGCTCCCACAAATCCGGATAATGCTTCTGCTGACAACAGTACTTTCTTCACTATAACTAATCCTTCAGGCAACACTTCAGAAAACGGAACAACTTCAACGTTCAACGTTACTCTTGATTCTTCAGCATTCCCTGTTGCTCCGGATAATGCTTCTGCTGACAACAGCACTTTCTTCACTATAACTAATCTTTCAGGCAACACTTCAGAAAACGGAACAACTTCAACGTTCAACGTTACTCTTGATTCTTCAGCATTCCCTGTTGCTCCGGATAATGCTTCTGCTGACAACAGTACTTTCTTCACTATAACTAATCTTTCAGGCAACACCTAAGAAGATGGTACAGCATCGACATTCAATGTTGCTCTGAAAACCGCACCTGTTGTTGGTAATTGGGAACTAATTGCTAAGCAGGTTGACGGCAATGATAGCGATAGCCTCCCTGATAAATTTAATGCAAATGCCAGAAACACTTACCTGGAAAATGATAATGATTCGAGCAAGTCTACCTTCATGTCCATTGACAATCTGAATGAAAGTAGTTATGCCGATTCGGGTGGAAAATATAAATTCAAGCTCGTTTGGGGAGGGTTGGAAGTAGATTCATCAGGAATCAACAAACAAGTCATTTGGACCCAGACTTCATGGCTTGATAATTCAACAACCGAAGAATTCCAGGAAATCGGCGCATCAGGCTACGTAACTAGTAGTAGTTCTACTGGCTTTCGTGGGCTTGCAAAATCAACTTATTCAAAGTGCGTTATTGATGGTGATGGGGGCACCCACGGTAATTGGTATAATTGTGTCGGAGTTTTACAAAGATGGGGTGGCGCAATGCCCGGACCTTTAGCAAAAACGGCATCCAGCATGTACCTCTACATTTGGGATCCAGGTTCTCCTCATGGTACCTTGGCGACGCAAACGGCGGACCTGACTATAGTGGGCGGTATTCCCAGTTTAAGTAGCGGCACCACTATTTCTTCGACAGACGGAACACTTACCTTTGGCGAGGGACTTTCAGTCAATGGAGGAACTCTCAATTTACAGAACAGCACCCTTGCTGTTGGCAGCAGTTTCAGTAAAAGCGGAGGTACCCTCACATTGAGCGGAACAGACCTGAAACTGCTGAGTAATCTCAGTTTCAGCAGTAATTCTGCAGTTACTTTTGATAGTTACCAACCAAACGGCTTTAATTTAGTTTTAAGCGACAATTCAACTGGAAACATATCACTTGGAACCATAACACTTGCTAGCGAGAACATAGAGGTCCTTGGCGGAACATTGAGCCTTGCCGGAGGAAGTAGTGTTGGAGCAAATGGATTGATTGAAGTTGGAGAGCAGGGCAACCTTAGTCTGCAAGGAAACCTGGCAGTTGCAGGAACCCTGGATTTGAACGATGGTGCAACTATCAATTTAGCAAACAATGCAACTGCTAATCTCTCAGGCGGAAAGCTTGAACTGGCAGGAAGTCACGGCCTGGACGGCATTACAACGGATAATAATACAACTCTTCAAATTAACTCATCCGGAGGAATATCGCGTTCAGACAATGGAACAAGCACAGTAGGAAATCTTGTCCTGAGCCAGGCAGGAAGTTCTTCCGGTGTCTCTTTTGGTGTTGATAACATGAGCCTCACTGTTGGAGGTACAGCCCAATTCAGTGGAGATAATATCACCCTGAACAGTGCTAATCTGAACTTTCAAAATTCACCAACTTTTGATAATGGCAGCACACTTAGTGTTAAGAACAGCGGCGAGTTGATTTTGCAAAGTGGTGTAACTATCAACGACAGTTCACTTGATTTCACTTCTTCCACTTTCAAGCCTTCCGGAACAGTTTCACTTACTGGCAGCAGTCATTTCACGTTTGACTCAGGCTCTTCCGTGATGCTGGAAGGAGACTCGACTCTTTCCCAAAGCGGATCAGTTACCTGGCCCAGTCCTGACCTGAACGGCAATGCACTGACTCTGAACGTGGATAATATGACGCTCAATGGAGCACTGAGCATCGGAACTGGCGAATCTCTCAGCAGCGGCTCAAGCAATCTCTATTTGAACGACAACTTGACGATTGGCAACGGAGGCACACTTTCATCTGACAACGGCTCCGTGACTATAAGCAGTGGATTGGCCCTGAACAACGGAGGCACACTTTCATCGGGCAGTGGTCAAGTACAAATTGGAGGAGCCTTGACACTTGATGGAGAGCTTCGGCAGGGCAGCGGTCTTCTGAACCTGATTGGAGGAGGAACAGTAGGATCAACAGGGAGGTTGGACGTAAGCCACTCAAGGCTGAAACTAGGATCTGCATTGAGTTTTGCAGGAACGCTGGTTGTTAATAGCGGAACCTACTGGAGTGGCTTGGGAGGAACGGTAGACCTCAGCGCAGGAACACTTGAGTCCAGCGGCGGAACATTGAATTTAGATCAGTTTACCACCGGCGCAAATACGGCTTTCAAGTTAAGCGGCAACACAGAGATCTCGAGCAGCGACAATATGACCTTTGGCACGCTTGATCTTGGTGGCAACAGGCTCACTCTTGGTACAGGAAGTAAGGGACTGACGCTTCCGAACACGCTGACGATGGATAACGTCAGTTCGGCAATTGAGACAAAAAATGTAAATTTGACCCTCGGGAAGGCATTGTCACTCACATCCGGATCCATCACTTCCACTGGAGGGACCCTGTCTTTTTCTGGCGGCCTGACCCTTGGTTCTTCAGGAGCACTTGATGTCACAGGCAGTACCTTGAGTGTCAGCGGGGCCCTGGACCTGAGCAGCGGTACATTCAGCAGCGATAACAGTTCCGTTCTGGATCTGCAGGCAGCAACTACACTTTCCTCAAGTGCCCTTGTTTCCTTTGAAGATGTTAATTTCAACGGCAATGTATTGACCCTGGGTTCTGCTTCGACTCACCTGAAAGTAAATGATGCTCTTGCTTTGTCTGGGATTGCCCTGGAAACAGGAGCAGGAAGCCTGACCCTCTCCGGTGCATTGGCATTAACAGACAATGCATCACTGAATTCTTCGGGCGGAACAATCACCCTGGTTTCTGGAGCCAGTGCTCCATCCGGTACCAGTATTTCAATTCCGGACACAACATTGGTACTGCAAAATGCCTTGTCACTTACCGGTGCAACACTGAAGACAAAGAACACGACATTTACAACAAACGCCAATGCACTGACGCTCTCAGGAGGCATCCTGGAAGTAGAAGGAGTACAGGATTTAAGCGGAGTACTTCCGGACAATTCCACCACCCTCCGGTTGGCAGCAAATTCAACTATTGACGACAATGCCTCCCTGTCTGTCGGCACACTTGACTTGGCTAATTTTGCCTTGACGCTGGATGATAATATGTCGAGTCTGAGCGTAGCACAGCCGGTAACCCTGGATGCTGCAGGAGAGAAGATAGTGACAGGCAATGCTAATTTGTCTCTCAACGGTGGAATCAGTGCAACTGCAGGAACCCTCTCCTCTACTGGCGGAACCCTGAGCCTGCCTATCGGAGCAACATTAGCAAGCGGTGCCTCATTCAGCACCTCAAACACCACTCTTAACCTGGGAGGCAGTTTAGCAGTTGCAGGCACCTGGAGTGGCTCCAATACAACAAGCATTTCATTAACAACAGACAATGCATCCCTCTCCAGCACTGCGGGGCTGAGTCTGGCAAGTTTGCAGACCAACGGTCATGACTTCAAGCTGGCTTCAGCAACAACTGACCTGACAATTGAAAATGCATTTGCCCTTTCCGGCGGCGAAACACTGAGCACCCAGGGTGCAGATCTTATTTTTAAGAAGAGGGCAGATATCTCATCTGGATCCACGCTTGATGCAAGCGGCGGCGGTCAACTGGAGTTCCAGCAGGGCGGCACTGACAATGGAACCATAAACGCGGAAAATGCCACTTTCAAAATTGGATCTGCCTACGCCGTTCCTGGTACTCTCAAAACAAATGGCAGCACCACCTGGGAACTGGCGTCCAATCTTGATCTATCAGGAGGCATATTGGAACTTGGCGGTACTGTGACTGTGGTGCTGGATAAGGTACTGACCGATAACCAGACAACATTCAAACTGGGAGAAGATGCAACGGTAACCCGAAACCAGAGCTTCACCTTAGGTGGTTTGGATCTTGACAACTCTACTTTTACGCTTGGTTCCGCCACAACGGATCTAACGCTTAACCTCGGTCACTCAAGTGATAATGGAACGAGTTCAGGTTCTTCTGATAATGGAACGGATTCAGGTTCACCATCCGGAACTTTAGCTACAGTACTTGCGGATCTGACGATCG
The DNA here is from genome assembly GCA_002082305.1 of SAR324 cluster bacterium SAR324-CTD7B. GTDB lineage: Bacteria > SAR324 > SAR324 > SAR324 > NAC60-12 > Arctic96AD-7. Next base: position 1,872 of record LSNO01000080.1, on the reverse strand, counting down.
TGGGAGAACTTGCTGAACTCACTGCAGGCACCACTATTTCTTCTACAGACGGAACACTTACCTTTGGCGAGGGACTTTCAGTCAATGGAGGAACACTCAATTTACAGAACAGCACCCTTGCTGTTGGCAGCAGTTTCAGTAAAACAGGCGGCACCCTCACATTGAGCGGAACAGACCTGGAACTGCTCAGTGACCTCAGTCTCAGCAGCGATGCTGCTTTTACAGTCGATGAACTGCGTCTCAAAAACAAGAAACTAACTCTTCAATCTACCTCATCGTTCACTGTTGCAGATCAGCTTGTGCTGAACAATTCCAATGAGCGAATCATTTGGGACGATAATACGGCACTTGCCCTGAGCGGCGGATTAAGGCTTATGACAAATGGAGAGCTGGCCTGGAAAAACCCGGGCAATTTAACCATTGGCAACATTAAACTTAAGGGCGGAGTTTTAAAAATTGGCGAAACTGGATCCCAGACTTTTGCACTTACATCCAATCTTATTCTGCAGGCAGATTCAGAGATTTATTTCAACAGCGGAAGTATCCTGAACTATTCGGGAGCAGAGATTTCACTGGGCAAAACTCTTACACTTGGAGGCAACGGTCAACTACAAAACACCAACGACCTCAATCTGGGAGCAGGCGGTAAACTAAAACTTTCTGAAATCAGTGTAGCAAAAGTAATCACGTCTGCAGACAGTCTGGGTCTGAAGATCGATAATGATACTACGATTACCAGCCTGTCGGTCAGTAACCTGACACCAGTTTCCATTACTGATGGAAAAAGTCTCTCAGGAAGCATTACGGTGAATCCAGGCGGAACAATACAGTTAGCTGATAATGGGACGCTTGCTTCGAACATTACTATGAACGGTGGAGTTCTTGATGCAGATAATTCGCTGACAATTTCAGGTACAGTGACGCAGGCGGGTAATGCCACTATTGATGTTGCATCCGGCAAGACCCTTACTTTTGATAATGGCACGATTAACACTGAAAATTATCAATTGACGATTGAGGGTGCAGGTACGATTGCCTTTCCTGCTAATGCATCTGGAATAGTTGTGAATAATGCCGCTGGCCTGCTCAAACTCAATGGCACCGGAACATTGCAGGCAGCCCGGGTTACTGCAGACAGCAATGCAGGCAAAGGAGTTCAAGTTGTTAAATCTTCAACCATCAGTAATCTGGAAGTATTGGCAGACGCTAAATTGAATATTGTCAGCGGGGAGACACTTTCCGGTTCAACAGAAGTTGCAGCAAACAAAACTCTCAGCCTCAGCGGTACCGGAACTTTGGGTAGTGCCCTTAACCTGAAAGGCACACTGGAGGCAGGAGCAAACCTCACTGTTTCGGGTACAATAAGTGTTGCAGACAATGCCACTGTTTCCATTCCAGCTGCAGGCACGACGCTGACCTATTCCGGTGGAAACCTGACTGTTGGTGCACATACCCTGGCGATAGGAGGAGCAGGCACATTCAGCAATTCTTCGGGCAGCCCGCTTGTATTGGCGGTCGAAGACAGTGTGTTGGATTTAACAGGAAACGGCATAATTTCCGGACCATTCAGGCTGGAGGGCGGTACTCTCAAAGCCAGCGGTTCTCCCACAATTTCCGGAGATATCACGCAATATGATAATGCAACCATTGAAGTTGCCTCCGGACAGACTCTCACTTATTCCGGAACATCGCTTAATCTAGGAGCAAATGAGCTTACGCTGAGTGGCGGAGGAACCTTCAACAACTCAAATGCCCTGGTGTTGAATAATGCAGACAGTCTGCTTTCGCTGGAGGGTATTGTAACAATTGGAAATGTTCAGGCGACTGATAACGCTACTTCCGGCAAAGGGATTCAAGTTGTGGAGTCTGTGA
>LSNO01000079.1 GCA_002082305.1 SAR324 cluster bacterium SAR324-CTD7B | reverse complement strand
AAGGCAGTAATTCTTAATACTGCAAATGGAGAATATAAAATTGCAAATCTTGATCTTTCGCCAAATTTTGAATCCGGCGACAGATTCATGGGTCCTCCGCCGGAATAGCACAATTGCAATCAACGTCAAAAAAATGACTTAAAAGTGGGTCGGCGCCAGGTGAGATTAAATTACCGGGCCGTCTGCTCAATAACTCTTGGCCTGTGAAAATCGTGTAGGTATCTTGTATTGAAAAGTTAAAAGATGCAAAAAAACATATTTTTCACTAAGTGTCAGGATAAAAACAAAGGGGGAAAAATGTGTTTAAAATTGAATATAAATGCTGAAAAAATTGTGCGAATAACTGTCCTGAATTTAATTGTTGTGACAGTACTTTTGCTTACAGGATGCGCGATGAAGTTTCCGGTTCCTGATGAGACCAATCAAACTATCCTGATCATTCCTGTAGAAACACGTCAGACATTAGGACATTTTGTCTTTACACTGGATGTTTCCATAAAAGGTTCATCCGGAAATGAAGTCGTCCAACATACAGTTGAACCTAATCCAAAAATGCTATTCTCATATAATACTCAGCTCAAGCCGGGTAAATACAAAATCACTGAAATGAACAGGAAAGCAAAACCTGGATTCAAACTTGGTGGTAAGCAGCGCCCTGAAAAGGTAAGGGATAATGTTGAATTTGAGTTGGAAAAAGGAAAAATAACAATCATTGATAAAATGATTTTGTTCCAGCAGCCTCAATCTAAACTTGTTAAACCACCTAAAAGAGGCCAAAATCAACAGAAAATGACCGATGCCGAGAGGAATCTGGAGAGAATTAAGAGGAAGAAGGAAAGAAAAGCGGATCAGGAGGCAATGAAAAAACAAAGAGTTAGACAAGTCCAGCTTGTTGATCTGGATGAAAGTTTTAAAACTAAAATACTTGAAGAATTAAAAGAAGTGGAAAATATCGATCAATGGAAGTTGGAATGAAATAATTTCCACAGATTTTTTTGTGGACACACTAAGTCAGTGTTCCCCCAACAATTTTGTCTGGCTTTAAGCTGATCCTGACCGGTCTTAGTTTCTACTGCCCCGTATAGGATCTCCGGAGTCTCTTTCAGAAACAGCCTGCTTAAAAGCTGAGGCAATATCGTCAGGCATAGTTTCACTTATTGCATTAAATCTTTCTGGACGGTTGAGAGTTATTGTGGCAACACGATCCATTGATTCATACAAAACTGAACCAAAATCCATAAGCAGTTTTCTCCTTTGATGTGTTGATAGTTTATGAAGAGGTTTTATTTTATTTAAATTGGGACTGATGATACCGGCAGATGCCGGGGCAGACATTCCTTCAGTATCCGGATATGTTCCGGACCGGTTCCGCAACAACCACCTATAATTTGCACACCATAGTTGTTGATCCAGCCCTCAATTTCTGCGGCATATTCATTTGGCGTACAGATTTCCTTAAAATTCCAGTCCGGCTTTTCGATCTCTCCGGTTTCGGCGTAGGCCAGTTTTGGTCCCGACCAGTGCCTGCCTAAAATTTCGAGCGCAGGCGGTGTATCCCTGACCTGGCTGTGCATGATTCCAGCCGCATCGCCACCAAGCGGAGAAACTGCCTCAACCAATTCTTCAAAATCAACTGAGGAGAGTGAATTTTTCCAGTGCCAGGTCTGCACACTTTTTCCATCATCGGACATCATTGCACTGTAGCCGATCCAGACCGGCAACCCAGTTGAGAGGGCGGCTTCGATGACCAGTTTTGCATTTACTGCATCCCTCATCATCTCAGTGATAATTAAATCCACTCCGGCCTCCGCAATAATTTCGGCTAATTCCTGATAGTTTTGCGCCACTTTTTCACCGGTAGCGACTTCCTGTGGACTGTTGAAAGGAGCCATACTTGACATCGAACCGGCAATCCAGGTTTCATCTTTGGCAGAATTATCGCGGGCCTCTTTGGCCAGTTGAACAGCCTCAGTGTTGATGGCCCTGACCTCGCCACCCAAATCAATACTTTCCAGGACGTGTCTTGCAGTGGAATAAGTATTGGCGGTAATGACCTGTGCACCCGCCCGGATATAATCTTCATGCACCTGAAGCACAACTTCAGGATGTGACTTGTGAGCAAGTCCACTCCAGACATCCGAATCCATAGCCACCCCACGTTTTTGAATCTCTGTGGAAACTCCGCCGTCGAGCAGGATTATCTCATTATCATTTAATCTCTCAAACAAGGAAGTCATAATTCTTCCATCACTTTTATTCCATTTGCAAACGGACATCGACCATTGGTTTGAAGCTCCCCCCACTGGGCAATTTAGATTTTCTGCTACTGAAAGAAAAAGATTTCGCTATTAGAGCTAGCCCCGCAAATGGCTCTCCAGCAGGGGCAGTCGGTCATGCCCGAAAAACATTTCGTCTTCCACAAAAAAAGTGGGGGCTCCAAACGCTCCACGTTTGACCGCCTCTTCGGTATTCTTGAAAAGAGCATCTTTGACTTCATGCATTCCGGCACGCTCTACCGCCTCCTGTCCAATCAGTGACGCGACCACTTCCCGGTCAGCAATGTCCAGGTTATCCGCCCAGTATGCATTGAAAAGTGTGTGAGCTGCCTGTGGAATCTGCTCAGGCGGCAATCCTGACAGCGCGCGCATGACCAGCACGGTACGTACCGGAAAATCCGGAGGCATCTGCAGTGGAATCCCGTAATGTCTTGAAAGCCGCTGCAGATCCTTGAGCATATAAGGTTTTTTTGCAGGTGTCAGTCCGGGAGCATTGGAGGTGCCGACCGCTTTGAAAATTCCGCCCAGTAAAATCGGGTTCCACAGCAAATCTGCATTGCAGCGTTGTGCGACGTCCTCAATGAGCGTGGAAGCAACATAGGAATAGGGGCTGACTACATCGAAATAAAAATCAATTTGTTTTTTCATTTTTTCCTACCTTTAAAACTTTTTTTGTGAGTTATGAATTTTTGTTTGATACTGAGGTGTTGACTGCTGCATGTCATCTTGACCGAATGGAGATATCTGATAAAGTGCTGATAACTTATAAGATCCCTCACTTAGGTTCGGGATGACACGATAATACCCGTGACTGTCGAGTACACGAGTTCACTGTTAAAATTAAATAGTAAAAAACGGTAACTGCACAGGTTCCGGAGGAAGGATTTTTCATCCGGCAGGCAGAGACGTTGTCAGTTATTGAGAAAATCTTTTAGATGGTTATAGTATTCCATTTTATTTGAAATGTCATTATGTCCTGCATCCGAAATTGTTTTGACCGTTATCTGCTCCGGAGGAAATTCACTGATCAGGCGCAGTGAATGCTTTTTTGGAATGACCTCATCATTTTCTGCAATCAGCACGATTGTTTTTGCGCTGATATCTTTTACTCTGCCGATTGAGTCATATTTATCTTTCAGCAGCAAAAACATGGGATAGATCGGGAATTTGTTTTGTGCAACACTTTTGATGCTGTCAAAAGGAGAGATCAGCAGCATTTTTTCAACGGGTCTTTTTGAAGCCAGATAAGTTGCGGCACCGCTTCCCAGGCTTCTGCCCATCACAGAAATCCTTTCCTGTTTTTTCTGCACTTTGTCAAAAAGAGCCAGTGCATCCGCAAAAATGCCTGCCTCAGTCGGTTGTCCGGAACTTCCGCCGTAACCGCGGTAATTAAGCAGATAGACTGTATGCAACGGAAATGCTGTTATAAAATCAGCCGCATTGTAAACAACTGTTTCCGCGTTTCCGCCGAAATAGAGCAGTGCTTGCTCTCTTCCGGAATTGAGTACAATTACTTTAAGTGTTTCATTTTCATTTTCCAGTGTCAGCGTTTCATAAGCGTGAGGTATTTTGCCGGTAGGAAAATAGAGCAGTTTTCTCTGGAAGAAAAACAGCACTGCTCCGGCAATGAGATAAATCAGTAAAATATAAATCATTTTCTCAAAGATTTTTAATCTCATGATTTGGTCTGCACTGGTTGTTATAACCTGGTCCAAGCCCCCTTTCCGGAACTGCGGATAACTGCTTCAAGGACCTTCATGTTGGCGAAAGCATCCTCCAGCGGCGTCGGAACCTCCGTGTCATTTAGCACGGACAGTGAAAAAAGGTCGCCCTGTATTGTATACTGGTCGCAAATTTCAAGCACGATTTCTTCAAGCTGATCTCCGTTCTGGTGCAGCATTCTGCACGGCACATCCGGCGGGGCATTGAAAGGTATCTCAATCTCAATTCTGCCCTCCGTTCCAAAAATGTTTACCCGCTGATAGGGCGTCAGCTGGGTGGAACAGGTGAAGGATGAGGTACCTTCACCAAAGTCGAGAATCCCGGAACAGAGTCTGTCGGTTCTGAATTCAGGATCATATTCCAGCTTTCCCAAAACTTTTTGAGGTTCACTGCCGAAGATGAAGCGCGCGAGAGAAATGCAGTAGCAACCAATGTCCATCAATCCACCTCCTCCAATGTCAGCCATGTTGCGGATGTTTTCGGGATCAGCATTGTAGTAGGAAAAAAATGAATGAATGGTCTGCAGCGCACCGATCTTACCCTCATTTACAAGCTGCTGTGCACGCTGCCATTGCGGATGATGGCGATACATGAAGGCTTCCATTACTTTCAATTCGGGATGTTTCCGCGCTTCATCGAGCAATTCTTCTGCCTCAACAGTTGTCAGGCCAATGGGTTTTTCGCACAAAACGTGTTTGCCTGCTTTTAATGCTTTGATCGCCCACGGTACATGCAGATGATTTGGCAGGGGAATATAAACCGCATCAATTTCAGCATCCGCCAGTAGTTCATCATAGGAACCGCAGGCTTTTGGAATGCCCAGCTGAGCTGCCGCCGCCTGTCCCTTTTCCAAGCTCTGAGAAGCAATTGCAGCCATCTCGCAGTACTCACCCTGCTGCATGGCGGGAATCACTTTTTCCAAACCTATATTTGCCGTACTCAAAACACCCCAGCGAAGTTTTTTCATTTGACCTCTTTAACAGTTTTCAATTATTTATCAGTCTTGAAAGCTAAAGTTATTTAGCCAAAATGTCAACAAAAATGTAAAAGTAGAAGACGGCTTGTATTAACCGGGAAGCTGCTGTTCTGCTGATACAAATCCTGACTTTGTCTGAATTTCAGAACCGGAATTCATGTTGTCACCGATGTGCAGCAATCCCACCTTGATTGTCATTCCCGCAGACGTGTGAATCAAGGGTTGCTCCTACATAGCCTTTCCTCGTTCAGATCTTGTGATACCTCGATTGTCATTCTCGCGTACGCGGGAATCCAGGGGTATTACTGCAAATCATGTTTCTACCTAACCGAAAAACGTAAAGAATGCTGTCACCCAGCTTAATAATCCCATCTTACGAATTTGCGGCTTGCGTTAAGATCATAGTCAGCTACAATCAGCGGAAACAGCAGAAAATCCAAATGCATTTCACAGGGTAGTACTAACCGAATAATTTTATACAAAACAGCAAACTATGGTTCCAATTATAGATTTCAGAAGTTCAACAGTTGAAAAGCAGATGCATGCAGCATATACCACCTGCGGATTTGCAGTCTTTACAAATGTTTTTGATTCCTGGCTTAGTGAGTTTTTGGATTGGCAGCAGTTAGTGGAAGAATTCTTCAACCTGTCTGATGTCAAAAAAACAAAGTATTCATACAGCGGTGTTGCCGACAATCTTGGCTATAGCGGCATAACAGAAGAACGTTTGACTCCAAACAAACCGGGTGATTTGAAAGAAGCATTTAATTGGAAATCACCGGACAAAATGAAGGACCAATATTGGCCTGAAGAAATTCCGGAATTTAAACCTTTGGCTCAAAAAATTCTTAGAATTGCGCAGCTTCTTTCACTCGAATTCCTTTACAGGTTTGAAAATATTTTGAAATTGCCTAAAGGGAGGTTTGTTGAACAGCACTTGGATGGAGCTTCCACGATGAGGATAATAAAATATCCGCCTCATAAAGGTGAAATAAAGCAAGATCAGTTGAGAGGTAATGAACATACTGATTTTGGTTCAATCACTTTGCTCTGGAGATTTGATGATGTTTCAGGACTTCAGGTTTTTGACAGAGAAAAGGATGGCTGGTTTGATGTTCCAATAGTTAAAAATTCCATTGTTTTGAATGTGGGTGATATGTTGCAGAGGTGGTCGAATGACACTTTTAAGTCTACGCCCCACAGAGTGGTTAATGCAGAAATGAATAAAGCAAGATATTCAATGCCATATTTTGTTGATCCCGGCCGGGATGTTTTAATAAGTAATCTGACAGATCAACCAGACAAATATCCTCCGATCAGTGCCGAAGAATACCTCAAATGGAGGCTTGCTCAGTCATCTGCCGATCAGAGTTATGTTCAAAATAAAGAGATCGAGGCCGAAGGAGTTCAATATCTTCCAAACTATTAAACTTAAATCCATTACCACCTTCAATTACGTTCCGGCAGAATTCTGTTTTCAACCACATCGGGTTCATACCTCAATTGAGTGAGAATGGTAATTCAGGTTAAAGATAGTGGTTTTTAACTGCCTCACCTCGATTCCCACATGCGAGGGAATGACAAGGTTTTAACGGATTGTCTTAGACATGCTTAGCGGGAATGGCAGTTGGACATATAGCATAAAATGTAAAAAACGATTCACATAAGCTAAACCAGTGCTGGTAAAAATGCTGGTAAATAATTTTATACTATTCTGGTAATTGAAACAAACACACATATCTGACATTTCTACCTTATGATACGGTTTAAGACTTGAAAAAAAGTGGTTTCTGCTTGAAGCACTCTCTTTATTATTGAACTCTAAAATGCTATTCTTATCCATGACAGCAGATACTTTTTAAGTCGGTGGATTGATATTTGACGATATTAGTAAACCGGATTTTCCTCTTTGTATACAACTCCTCAAACACCGGAGTAGATAATAACTCCAACTAAAAACATGAACAAATCATTACCTGAACTGGAGCGCCCGGAGTTTTCAGAGCAAGAGGCTGGTCTCCTGCTGGAAGAAAACTACGGACTTTGTTGTACACTTGAAGAACTACCCGGAGAAAGGGATCGAAATTATCTGGCTCAGGAGCATAATGGTGAATCTTATGTTTTAAAGATTTCGAATTCCTGCGAAACGCTCGAATTTCTGAAAGTACAGAATAATGCGCTTGAAAGTGCGGCAATGCTGCTTGAAAAGGGAAGGATTCCCAGCGTTTATCCTAATAAAAATGGAGAACCACTTTCACGTGTCAGGTCCACAAACGGCAGTCTGCACTGGCTACGTCTGGTACCTTATGTTGATGGACTTTCCATGGCGGAGTACCGTCCTCATACCAGAGAGTTTTTGCTGGAACTTGGAGCAATGTGCGGAACCGTAACAAAGGCACTCCACAAAATCCCTTTGCGTACTCTTGACCGCAGGCTTCTTTGGGAAATGCATAATGTGCAGGATACTCTGAATGAATATCTAACTTGGATCAAAGACAAAAAGCTGCGGAACCGGGTCAGCCGGTCACTGGATTTGTACAAACGGACAATGGAACCTCTTGAATCCAAATTGAGGCGCGGCTGGATTCATAATGACTTCAACGATTACAACGTTCTAGTTTTGCCAAAACTCGCTGGAACTCCTGATTTAGGATTGATCGATTTTGGCGACATGACCCATTCCTACCTTGTGGCTGAACCTGCAGTTGCCTGCGCCTACGCGATGCTGGACAAGCCCGATCCTCTTGAGGCGGCGGTTCACCTGATTCGCGGTTTTCATCAGCGCTTTCCGCTTGAAGAAAACGAGCTTGAGATACTGTTTCCGATGATACTGATGCGTCTTTGTTTGAGTCTAACAATAGGTGCGTTCCAACAGCAGAACGACCCTAAAAACGAATATCTTGGAATCAGTCAGCAACACGCATGCGAATTACTGGAACGGCTACATGAGGTTAATCCCCGCTTTGCGCACTATCTCTTCAGGGACGCCTGTAATATGGAAGCTTTTCCGAGCTTGCCTGAATTCAGCAAATGGCAAAAAAAGGTTGCCGGATCATTTCACTTTCTTCTTGGAGAACCGCTTAATACTGAAAAAACAACGGTACTTGATCTGAGCGCAGGTAGTTCTTTTTCTGCAAAATCCGAAGGGATGTCTCTGGAGGCACAACAGGAATTTTTAGATACATATCTGAGAGAAAAGAATGCTGAAATTGGTGTAGGAAAGTATTTGGAAGCGCGCTCATTCTATGCTGCTGATGAATTTGTGAATGACTCTCTTGATGGTCATGAGAAAAGAACCATACATCTTGGCATTGACATCTGTGTACCTGCCGGAACGGTTATTTATGCGCCAATCAAAGGTGTCGTCCATCAAATCCAGGATAATAAGAGTGAGCTAGATTACGGACCTACAGTGATATTAAAGCATCAGCCGGAAGATGGTCCCGTGTTTTATACACTTTATGGTCACTTGAGCCGGGAGTGTTTGAAGCAATTAAAAACAGGGCAAATTGTCAGTGGTGGTACGGCTCTGGCCAAAATAGGAGACTCAAATGAAAATGGAGGCTGGCTTCCGCATGTTCACTTTCAGATTATCCTCGATCTGTTTGATTACGACGGCAACTACCCCGGAGTAGCACTGCCTTCCAGAAAAAAAGTCTGGTGCAGCATTTGTCCCGATCCCGGCATGATGCTGGGACTTGGCAGCGAAAGCACAGCTGAGGAAATTGATTCCGGACAACTGCTGAACAGGCGGAGAAATGTTTTTGGTCAGTCATTGAGTCTTTCTTATCAGGAACCGCTCATAATTGTTCGAGGTCAGGGGCAGTCGCTGATTGACTCCAAAGGACAGTTTTATCTGGACTGCGTCAACAATGTTGCTCATGTGGGTCATTCTCATCCAGATATTGCAAAGGCACAAAGCAATCAGGCTTATGTTTTGAACACCAATACCCGATATCTGAACCCGGTCAATATTGAGTATGCGGAGCGTCTTTGCGGGTTGTTCCCTGAGCCGCTTAACACTTGTTTTCTTGTCTGTTCCGGAAGCGAAGCAAACGAACTTGCCCTGCGGATTGCCGGCACGGTCAACGGACAAAAGGACATGATTGTACTCGAGGAAGCATATCACGGCAATACAAAAGCGAATATAGATATCAGTCCCTACAAACACAACGGTCCGGGTGGAACTGGTCCTCCGGAATGGGTACATCAGATTCCGATGCCTTATCTGTATCGCGGGCTGTATCGAGATCCAGCTACTGCGGGAAAGCTTTATGCTGATGAGGTCCTCAAAATCTGTGAAAAAGTTTCCGGACAGGGAACCCCCCCCGCAGCGTTCATCTGTGAATCCATGCTTGGCTGTGGAGGGCAGGTTCCTCTTCCGGATGGCTTCTTGAAGCAGTCCTACCAACATGTGAGGCAATATGGAGGACTCTGCATTGCCGATGAAGTTCAGGTAGGTTTTGGACGTGCAGGTAAGCATTTCTGGTCATTTGAATTGCAGGACGTGGTACCGGACATTGTTACTCTCGGTAAGCCAATCGGAAACGGACATCCACTTGGTGCGGTAATTACAACACAGAAGATTGCGAAAGAATTCGCCAACGGCATGGAATATTTCAATACTTTCGGAGGAAACCAAGTTTCCTGTTCTGTGGGAATGGCGGTTCTGGATATCATGGAAAATGAGGGGCTTCAGCAAAATGCGCTGGAAACAGGAAGCTGGCTGAAAGAGAAATTGGAAATGCTGAAAAACGTTTTTCCGCTGATCGGAGATGTTCGCGGTGAGGGTTTGTTTCTGGGAGTTGAACTGGTTCTCGATCCTGAAACGAGGGAGCCTGCGCCGCTTCAAGCGGATTACCTGGTCGAAAGGCTGAAATCACGCAAGATTCTGCTCAGTACTGAGGGGCCGGGACACAACGTCCTGAAATTCAAACCACCCATGGTTTTCAACCATAGTGATGCACAGCATCTGCTTGTAGAGCTGCAACAGGTGTTGCGCGAAAGCCCGATGCAGAAAAATCTTAAAGCATAAATGGCCAAACGAAAACGCATTGCTATTGGAGGGATTAGTACTGAATGCAGTACATATTCTCCCCTGTTTCAAACAGCAGCAGATTTTGAGAAAGTTCAGGGTTCACTGCTTGTCGATCTGGTGGATTTTCCGTTTGAAAAGTATGAGATTGACGTACACCCGCTTTCTTATCTCAAATCAATTCCTGGAGGGCCGGTAGAAGCCGGTTTTTATGCGAAAACCAAGGGCGAGTTTATGGAGCAAATTAAAGATGCTTGTCCGCTGGATGGTGTTTTATTACTCATGCACGGAGCCATGTACGTTCCGGGAATTGAAGATCCGGAAGAAGATTGGATTAGTGCGGTTCGCGGCGTTGTCGGAAAACATTGCATAATTTCAGTCTGTTTTGATCTTCATGGAAATGTTTCAGACAAAATCATCAGGAACATAGATGTTTTTGCAGCCTACCGTACAGCACCTCACATTGATGTTAAAAAAACATATTACCGTGCAGCAAAACATCTTGCTGCTTCCGTAAATGGAGGCCGGAGACCCGAAGTTGTCTGGTCGCCGATTCCTGTTTTGGTGTCAGGAGAAATGTCTTCAACTTGTATAGAACCTTGTAAAAGTATCTATGCACAACTTGAAAGCTTTGATCGGCGTAAAGGAATTCTGGATGCCAATCTGATGATAGGTTATGTTTGGGCCGATACAGGCACTGCGATTGCCTCTGCGGTTGTAACATGTACGGATCAGCAAGCCGGAGTACAAACATGTACTGAAATAGCAGAAACTTATTGGCAAAAACGCAATGAATTGTCATTTGATATGCGGACAGGCGATCTGAAAGCGGCTTTAGACTGGCTTCCAAATGAATTTTCAATTCTTGCAGACAGTGGAGACAACCCTACTGCGGGCGGAGTTGGTGATCGTGCGGATGTGCTTGAAGCACTAATCAAAGATGAAATTGAAGGTGTTTTGGTTGCAGGTATCACTGCACCAGGAATTATAAGTAAGTTGCAGGGTACAAACAAAACGACTGTAACTGTCGGGGGGAAATTGGGTGGTGGAGGTCCTGGTTTAACATTAAACGCAGAAAATATTTGTTTTAAAAATGAATGTGCTGTTGTGAAACTACACGGAATTACAACGGTCCTGACCGAACGGAGGCGCCCGTTTCACAACTTGAGTGATTTTGCTGATCTTGGAATTGATCTTAAAGATTATCGCCTACTTGTTGTAAAATCCGGTTATTTGTCTCCGGAATTACAAAGTCTCTCTGCACCGTCATTTATGGTATTGACAGACGGTGCGGTTTGTCAGCATTTTGATAGATTAGAAAATAAGCATAGACAACGGCCGATATTTCCATTTCAAAATCCTGTACAGCTTTGGGATGAGACTCTCCATTTGGCTCGAAAATTCAGGATTTCGGCTTACGATGCAGCCTAACTGGAAATAGCGATTCGGCAGAATTTAGCTTTGGCTACACTTGATGCAGATTTAGCACGTGCCGTGAGTCAGTCTGAAATAGAATTGTTTTGGAATAAGTATCGTGTCCACTTAATTAAGTTTAAGATATTTCAAATATTTAAGAAGAATGGTAAATGGAAGCAACTAAAAAAGACTTTTCAGGATTTCACAGGTTAAATATCACGGAACGTCTGTAGCGGGTAGCGGAAGAGTCCGGACTGAGTTCTAGTGAGCAGGAACTATTACAAAATTTCGGCGGCCTGCCAAGTACGACTGCAGACGGAATGGTGGAAAACGTAATTGGAGTAATTGGAGTTCCGCTGGGGATAGCCACCAATCTGCTACTGGATGGACGCGAATTACTGGTTCCGATGGCCACTGAGGAGTCATCGGTTATCGCTGCGGTCTGCAACGCGGCAAAGCAGTGCCGTTCAGGCGGTGGGATCGTCACTTCCGTTTCCGGGACTGAGATGATTGCACAACTTCAGCTTCTCGAATTGCAGGATCCTGAACAGGCAAGGCTGATCATCATTGAGCACCGCGAAGAAATTCGCAATTTTTGTGATGCAATAGATCCTGTACTGGTTGAACATGGAGGAGGTTTTCGGGATATACAGGTGCATGTTCTTGAAACGCGCGGTGGACAAATGCTGATTACGCATCTGATTGTTGACACTCGTGATGCAATGGGTGCAAATGCGGTAAACAGTATGGCAGAGGCTTTGGCCCCAGAACTGGAACGCTGGACGGGTGGGCGTATCAATCTGAGGATTCTTTCTAATCTTGCGGCCCGGCGCCTGGCTCGGGCTAGGGGAGTCTGGAAACTCGAGGATATTGGCGGCAAACAAGTTCGCGACGACATCCTTTCCGCATTCTGGTTTGCAGAAGCAGATCCATATCGGGCAGCAACTCATAATAAAGGAATCATGAATGGAATCGCTGCAGTCGCTTTGGCAACCGGAAACGATACACGCGCTCTGGAAGTTTGCAACAAGGAAAAACGGGTATTCTCGGAAACTGTGTGTTTGCAACGTTTTCTAAGAATATCAAACAATTAACCTACGCAGGGTGTCAGTCTGAAATTCCTCTCAACTCCTCTCGATTCCGTATGAATCGGAAGTATTGCTACCAATCTGCTACCAAATTTTCGAAGGTGTACCTGACAAGGGTGTTGAGAAGTATTTTGCAAGAATGGGCTTGTGGAGTGGTGTCTGACTGTGAAGAATTAGTGGGGGAGGTCAATCACACAACTGAGTATGTGACTGACCTTTTTAGTTTTGTTGATTTTGAATGAATAATTCTGTGATCCAGTTTAATTCCTTGGGTTGGTAATTGTTACTCCTTGTAGAACACTCTATTTAGATGAGCAGTTGTACCAGAAGTCCTTGAAGTTAAAGTATCTTCATCTTCCGTGCTAAGAATGTATCCTTCCGCACCAACTATCACCCAGATACTGTTTCCATAGGTAACTCCAAAAAGATTGATAGTAATTCCAATATTTTCAGTAGTCCAAGATGTTCCGTCTGAAGAGGTACTGACTGCTCCATCAACACCAACTGCCGCGAATAGGTTGGTGCCGTCATTTAGACTTTTACCAAAAGCAACATCATTGAGAGCACTTGATGTTCCAGAATTCCTAGAAGTCCATGTGGTTCCACCCGAAGAGGTCAGTATTTCTCCTCCTTGACTCGACACCACGAACTTACTGTTTCCGTAAGCACCACCCCAGAGACCACTCGTTATTCCTGAAGTCCTTGAAGTCCAAGAGATTCCATCCGATGAGGTTATGATTCCTCCAGTACTATCACTCGCCACGAATGTATTATTTCCGTAATTGACATCCCAGAGATCATTCGTTGTTCCCGAAGTCCTAGAAATCCAAGTGATTCCATCTGATGAAGTAAGGATAGTTCCAGAACCCGAGTCATTATCACCTACTACCACAAATGTACCATTTCCGTAGGTGATTCCAAAGAGAGCTTCCGTAGTACCAGAGGTTCTTGAAGTCCAAGTGGTTCCATCCGACGAGGTGAGGATGGTTCCTGAACCAGCTCCCACTGTCACAAAGGTACTGTTTGCGTAGGTGACTCCAGTAAGCATGTATGTTGTTCCAGAAGTCCTTGATGTCCAAGTAGTTCCATCCGTGGAAGTTAGAAGGACTCCTGAAGCACCCACCGCAACGAATTGTCCAAAAGAACCATTTTCAAGAGATTTTGAAACAGAGATGTTGTCAACCCTGACGGATCCGGTGGTTTCAAGAGAGACATCTGCAGCACTGAGGGTGATGTTGTTGGCTCCCTCGTAGTTCACCATGTAGTGGACAGGTCCGTTCTTGGTGAATGCAACTGTGGGCTGGCTGATGGACAAGGTTATTTCACCGCCTCGCGTGAACAGGACAAGGGTTTTGTTCGCCGAGAGCGATCCCGGACTGCCCGGTACCGGGAGGGTGAGGGTTGCGTTGTTGCCTGCAGAGTCCTTGAGGGTGCCACCGTTGAGTTCAAGTGCAGTTGTGGAGTGGTAGTCAAGGTCGCTGGCGTTGTCCCCGGCCTGAACCGTGTAGGAAAAGCTCAGGTTGTCCGTGCCGCTGCCGGAGACGTAGGTCGCGTGGTGGTCGGTGTTCCCGGTTTCGAGCTTGAGTCTTGGAGTTCGGGAAACCGTCACCGGCTCGGAGAATCCGACTGTGATCGTGAGGTTGTCTCCCACCCCGTAGCTGCCGTTGGGGTTCGGACTAGTGACGCTGACTATGCTTGGTGGAGTGGTGTCCCCTGGAGTGGAACCTCCTGTGGAGAGGACAATGCTGTCGCTGAACTGGTTTGAGAGATTTCCTGCCCGGTCCCGGTATTGGACATAGACATTCTTGGTGCCTGTGCTGGCACTGACCAGCAAGGATGTGGATTTCTGGAAGCTGGTTTGGGGGGAGACGGTCACCCAGGATGAAGGATCAGCAGCATTTAGGTTTTCAAAGGGAGTTGCAGAGATTCGGTAGCCCGTGATGCCCGACGTGTCATTTGCCGAGAGGGAGAGGGAGAGCGTCCGGTTATCGGTTGAGGACGCCCCATTGTTGATGACAAGCGCTCCCTGGGGTTTGGTTTGTTCCACCGTGATGGGGGCACTTGGGGCACTGGCCGGGGCGAAGTAGCCGCTGGCGTCTGAGGCGGTTTTTGCAGCGATCTTGAGTTTGACGGTGCCCTCTCCTGTGAGCTTGTCGAGGGTGATGAAGCGGCGGTTGGGGCTTGCTGATTGAG
>LSNO01000078.1 GCA_002082305.1 SAR324 cluster bacterium SAR324-CTD7B | reverse complement strand
ATGAAACGGTCCCTAAGGTTACGGTCTTTATTAACATGGTGAAAATAGTAATAACCTTGAAACAGGCCATGATGTTTAATTATCCAATAATTGCGCTCGCTGATGAAAGGACGAATTATAGCGGCGGCAACTTCGCTATGATTTTCCGAAGACAAAACATCTCCGATGTCATGTAACAAAGCACAGACAATAGTTTCTTCATCCGCTCCATCTCTCTCTGCCCGAGTCGCTGATTGTAGAGAGTGATCATAGCGGTCGATTTGATAGCCAAGACGATCCCCTTTCATTTGCTTGAGAAACCCCATAACTCGATCCGGAAGGTCATTACTGCATTGCGCGTAAAGTGGTTCGAGAAAAGCATATTCTTCCGCTGTGCCGTCCTCCATTTTTGTAAAACTGACTGTTTCCATTATCTTCTCCGAAATTATTATAGTTTGGATGTTTTACCGTTTGTTATCGTCCTTCGATGTATCACTGTTAGGTGGTTACGAATGTTATCATGCTCAAAGTAAGCATCCTGAAAATTTCGTTTAGCGATTAGCTCCTAAGCCATTGAAATTGCTTCTCTGATGTTTACGGTTCAATTCACTCATCACTAGGATAATTATCTCTCAACCTCAAATGAGGCAACGTGATAGCCTCTACGTTTTTCCAAGTAATTTGAACCAAGTCTTTTTGCTTTTGTATGACTTTGTTCAGAATATTTATTTTAAAAAGGTTCGTTCAATGTTGAAATTTACAACCTATAAGAAGGCTCTTCTTCGTCAAGTATAGCTTTGAGTTCAGCAAAATATATTTGACTGGAGTCTGGATATTTTTCTAGTTCTCGAGCAGTCTTTTCTGCGATTTCATCCTTAAGAACACGTAGCGGCTGACTTGTCCAGAGTGCTTTGATATAGGTTTCTGCCGCTCGTTCAAAATAGTAGAGGCGGTTAAAAGTGTCAGCGACATTCGAGCCAATCACCAGCAAACCGTGATTGGCCATTATCATAATTTTGATTTTCGGATCACTGAGCAGAGAAGCACAACGTTCTCCCTCTTTCTCAAAAGCCAACCCGACATATCCATCGTCAATCACATAACGTTTGTAAAACAGAGTCGTATTTTGGTCTATTGGTGGTAGGTTGCTGTCTGCGAGACTACACAAAACGGTAGAGTAAATTGGATGAACGTGCATCACGCAACGGGCATGAGGGCAATGGCGGTGAATGGAGGAGTGCAGTCCCCAAGCAGTCAAATCCGGAGCATCCGGATGTTTCAAATCAGGTGGTGAATTGGTATCCAGCAACAAAATATCACTTGCTTTGATGCGACTGAAATGCCGTTTCGGGTTGATGAGAAAGCGGGTTCCGTCATCATTGACCGCCAATGAAAAATGATTGGCGATGGTTTCGTGCATTCCCATCCGAACCGTCCAGCGGAAGGCACAAGCCAAATCAATGCGTTCGTTTTCATAGTTAAAACTGGATTGAGTAGTAACCGATTTGTGGTCCGGAAGATTGTCGCGTTTCATAACTCTCACTAATTTTTGTTAAGTTCCTGAAAACCTTTTCCTGCATAATCAGGAATGTCTAAATTCTGATGCTCATTCCAAATTTCTGCAAGTTTTTCGTAAAGAATTTTTCCAAATGGACAAGCCTTTCCTTTGTTGGTATTGACATGCAACAGCATGTGTTCAGCTGTGGCCAGAACATCACCGGTAGGAGGATGAAACATTTCATGAACAATCCGGAAGCGTTTTTCGTCAAAACCGAGTAACTGCGATTTCACAGAAAGCGGTTCGCCGCCAGCGACTTCACAAACATGCCGGATGTGCGTTTCCACTGTATAAACTGAAAAACCCTGTTTGCGATAATTTTCATCCATGCCGATAAAATTCAAAAACGCATCAGTTGTATCACCAAAAACCTGTAGGTAACGGCTTTCGGTCATGTGACCATTGTAATCCAACCAGTCCGGACGCACTTGCGAATCATGCAATCGTAAGGGTTCGGAAAAATCTGGATCGCTGGCAACGATTCCGGAATGTGCTTTTTCGTAGAGACGTTCTTCGTATTCTTTAAGCAACGCTCCCGCACCCCAATCATGGAGTTTGAGTCCCTGCATAATCGCCACCAGATTATCATCACGGATGCGTTCCAATTCACGGATAGAGTGCATTCCGGATTGCGCGTCGGACTGAGTCACAATTTTCTCAATCAATTCTTCATTCAGTTCCGGAACATCCGTCAACTTGGTCCAGGGCCAGCTCAATGTAGGCCCAAATTGCGAAATAAAATGACGCATTCCGGCTTCACCTCCAGCAACACGATATGTTTCAAACAACCCCATTTGCGCCCAGCGCAGGCCAAAACCATAACGAATCGCATCATCCAGTTCTTCAGTAGTCGCCACATCATCACGAATCAACCATAGTCCCTCACGCCACACTGCTTCCTGCAAACGGTCGGCAATGAAGGCGTCAATTTCTTTGCGCAAAATCAAAGGTTTCATGCCAATGTTTCGATAAAATTCTGCGGCAGATTGTTTGGCAGCATCGGAAGTTTTTTCGCCCCCGCAGATTTCAACAAGCGGCAAAAGATAAACAGGATTGAAGGGATGACCGACCATGAAACGCTCTGGATGCCTCATTTTGGTTTGCAGGGAGGTCGGTTTTATTCCGGAAGTGGAGGAACAGATCAGTGCAGATTCAGGAGCAAATTGAGCAATTTCGTTTATAATCGAACGTTTGAAATCCGGATTTTCCGGAACACTTTCCTGAATAAACTGAACGTTCTTGACCGCTTTTTCGATGGAATCCACAAATTCAATATTGCCCTGCTTCACCAACGGAGCCATGGTTAATTTGGAATAGGCCAGTTCCGCATTTGCGAGCATTTCCTTTAGAGTTCGTTCTGCAGTGTCAGATGGATCAAAGACTTTCACATCAACTCCGTTCAATACAAGTCTCGCGGCCCATCCACCGCCGATGACACCACCACCGACAAGTGCCGTTTTTTTAATTAACTTACTCATTCATTCTCTGTCAAAAGGATTTTCATTGGTTCAAATAAACTTTCTTCGTACTTGCGGAAAGTGCGGAAATGCAACTCCAGTCATTACCAAAATGGCCCCGATTGCTTTGATCAAAGTAATTTCTTCTCCAAGAAAAATTGCCGCAAATAAAAATCCAAAAGGGATGATCATAACGAGTAATAAACTAGCCATTCCTATCGGAAGATGGCGCATGGCTTGATTATAGAGAAAGAAAGGAATGGCCATCGAAAAAACCAAAAACAACAAAGTCATCATTGTTCCGGAAGATGCTTGAAGCGGAAGTTCAGTGTCTCCAAACAATATTAGATAGATGAACAAAACAACCGACGCAGAAATCATCTGACTGGAAGTGACTTGAATCGCCGGTATTTCAGTTTTCATTATTTTCCTTGTCATTAATTGACTTACAGCCATCAAACAAAAAACTGACAGCAAAAGTGAATTGCCCCAAACAGTATCTGCTCCATTAAATGCTTCCCCGGAAAAATATATGACAATTCCAGAAAAAGCAAGAGTGCTACCTAACCAGACTGAAGACCGGAGTTCTTCCTTAAAAACAACCCGCCCAAGCACTGACTGAGAGAAGGGCATCAATGCCATAATGAGTACCGTGTTTGAAGCACTCAATACTGTTAGTGAAGTCACAAATAGCAGAGAAGTCAAGCCGGGATCAAGCACACCCAGCAAAAATGGTCTCCAGCCAATTTCTTTAGGACGGAAACGGTGCCCCATAATAAAAG
Organism: SAR324 cluster bacterium SAR324-CTD7B; assembly: GCA_002082305.1. Taxonomy (GTDB): domain Bacteria; phylum SAR324; class SAR324; order SAR324; family NAC60-12; genus Arctic96AD-7. Next base: position 6,327 of record LSNO01000078.1, on the reverse strand, counting down.
ACACCAGCAACAAAATAAATGCCGCAAAAACCGCTCTCATAAAAACAAGTTGCGGAACAGCAATTTCCTCAAGTGCCAATTTGTTGGCGGCAGGATTCAGCGACCATAAAAGACAGGCAGCAATAATAGAGGTATAAGCACGAATTAACATCACAAAACTCCAAAGATAGATTAGTTATGTTTATTAATAAACAAATTAAAATAATGGTAAATAAATTAAAGTAAAATTACACTTGCATCTATTTTGTATCTGTTTTACAAGAGATAAGTATTTTTTACAATTGATTATTTTTCATCATTAAGATTAGTTTAGATTATGAATAATTTTACAGGACTGCCCTCACTGAATTATCTACACACATTTGAATCCGTCGCCAGACATTTGAGTTTCACCAATGCAGCCAAAGAGCTTTGTGTCACACAAGCAGCGGTGAGCCACCAAATCAGGGCTTTGGAAGAGCATCTCGGCGTCAGATTGTTTCATCGGGAAAAACGCAAAGTACTTCTTTCTGAGGAAGGACTAAAATTATTACCGTCTGTAGTCAGTGGATTACAGGGCATTGCAGACAGTTTGGAAAGCATTCACAATTATGATTCCGAGGACACCTTAGTGGTCGGCGTGGGCTCGTCTTTTTCCGCAAACTGGCTGGTGCATCGACTCGGAACATTTTATCAACAATATCCGGAAGTCAATCTCCATTTGAAAATTACAAACAATGATCCTGATTTTGCTGCTGATGAAACGGACATGGCAGTAGTGTGGGGCAAAGGAGATTGGGAGGGGCTTATGTGTGAACAGTTGATGGTTGTCGAATTCACACCTGTCTGCAGTCCGGAACTGCTGAAAAATTCCCAACCGCTGAGAACTCCGGAGGATCTCATTCACTACCCTTTGCTCGATGATTCAGATTATGAAAGTTGGCAGGAATGGCTGGAAGAGGCTGGTATTCCTGAACGAAAATATAAACGACGGATGGTTATCAGGGATTCCAATGTACTTATCCACTCTGCACTGGATGGACACGGGATTGCGCTCTGTGCTGTAGGAATTGTACAGGAATATTTGGATTCCGGCCGGCTTGTGCGTCCCTTTGATCTTTCAATAACAGGAGGTGGTTTTCACTTTCTTGTCTATCCAGAAAAAGCTTTGAGAAAACCATTGGTGCGTTTATTCAAAGACTGGCTGATCAGTGAGGTCACAAAAATTGAATTTCAGGAAACCTCTTAAAAGTCTTTTTAGGTATGCAAATAGAATGGCAGGAATGGATCGGCCTCAGTCCGGCAATGTTTCTCTATGCAGTGGTCGCCATTGGCGTTGCGGCTTTCATTCGAGGATACAGCGGTTTCGGTTTTTCGGCCCTGACCGTAACCAGTTTATCACTGATTTTACCTCCTGCAGAAGTAGTACCTTCAGCATTCATGCTTGAAATAGCGGCCAGCATTTACATGCTGCCCCTGGTTTGGCGAACTGTTAACTGGAAGGTTTTGCGCTGGTTGCTTTTAGGAGTAGTACTGGGGACTCCTTTTGGAATTACAGTTCTAACAACTGTTCCACAGAAACCAATGCAGCTGCTCATTTCAGTAATAGTACTGGCGGCAAGCCTGCTGCTTTGGAAAAAATCACAGACTAGCCAAACTGTAAATCGAGGTTGGACTTTTGGAGTTGGTTGTATATCAGGACTGATCAATGGTGCCGCAGCGATTGGAGGGCTGCCGGTTGTTTTGCTTTTCCTTTTCATTTCAGCCGGATCCGCGTCAACTCGGGCCTCAATGGTTGCCTACCTTTTCATCATCGATCTCTACGCAGTTTTTCTCCCAGGTAGCCAACAGCTGATTTCAACCGAATTATTGGGACGCACAGTTCTGTTGTTAATTCCACTGTTTCTTGGTATTTACATTGGACACCGCAGTTTTGTAAAAACATCTCCTGAATCATTTCGTAAATTTGTCCTCAGTTTATTGATTGTGTTGTCATTGGCAGGAATGATACGTGGTATTCTGCTTTAACTGCTTATTTTTGAAGTAATGCTTCATACTTGTGGTTTAAATAAAAGATTTAAAATACTAAATCCTTTACTATTTACTCAAGTTCGTTTCAGGTTCGTATGAAAATCAAAACCGAATTTCCGCACAAAATACAAACAATAAAACACATTTGGATTCCCATGCCGGACGGCTGCCGTTTGGCCGCCCGAATCTGGCTTCCGGAAAATGCGGAACAGCAACCTGTACCGGCAATATTGGAATACATTCCGTATCGAAAAAATGACGGCACTGCTCTGCGTGATTCTCTCTATCATCCGTATTTTGCTGGACACGGATATGCTGCTATGAGGGTTGATATGCGCGGCAGTGGGGACTCTGAGGGAGTAATGCTGGATGAATACCTGCAACAGGAACTGGACGACGCGGTTTCTGTAATGGCCTGGCTTGCGGAGCAGTCCTGGTGTGACGGATCCGTCGGTATGATGGGTAAATCATGGGGCGGGTTCAATTCATTGCAAGTCGCAGCACTGCAGCCTCCGGAACTGAAAGCAATCATCACGGTTTGCTCTTCCGATGACCGTTACGCCGACGATGTACATTACAAAGGCGGATGCGTCTTGAGTACAGATATGCTCGGCTGGTCTACGACAATGCTTGCCTGGAACGCACGGCCACCGGACCCTACAGTGCTTGGAGAGAGTTGGCGTGATCGCTGGTTGGAGCGCTTAGAGCAAACTCCCTTAATGGTAAAGGAATGGATCAGTCATCAGCACCGCGACGCTTATTGGAAACACGGTTCGATTTGTGAGAATTTTTCGAAGGTGCAATGTGCGGTGTATGCGGTTGGCGGCTGGGCTGACCCGTACAGCAACGCAATTCCGCGAATGCTTTCCGGACTTACCTGTCCACGCAAAGCGCTGATTGGACCTTGGGCGCACGAGTATCCGCAACGAGCTTTACCTGGTCCACAAATCGGTTTTGTACAGGAATGTTTACGCTGGTGGGATTATTGGCTCAAGGATATTGAAAACGGAATTATGGATGAACCGATGCTGAGGGCGTGGATGCCGGGTAGTATTGCTCCCAGCACACATTATGAAGAGCGTCCCGGACGTTGGGTGGCCGAAGCAAAATGGCCTCCGAAAAACGACGAATCTCAAACCTGGTATTTAAATCGGAACGGCTTGAATCAAAATGCGGAAACGGACAAACCTATGCTTTTCCCAACCTCACAAACTGTGGGATTAAATGCAGGAGTGTGGTTTCCTATGGGTGCCGCTGGAGAGTTTCCCGGTGATCAGCGTTCAGCAGATTCCGGATCGTTGTGTTTTACTTCGGAAGCCTTTTACGATGGGATGGAAATTTTGGGAAATCCTGAAGCGACGGTCACGCTGTCTGCCGATCAGACTGAAGCATTACTTGCTGCACGTCTGTGTGATATTGCGCCGGATGGTTCGTCACTACTGGTGAGTTGGGGCTTACTCAATTTGACACACTGTAACGGACACGAAAATCCGGAAGCATTGGATCCCGGCGAAAAATTCACCGCAAAGGTTCAGCTCAACGCCTGTGCCCATGCTCTCAAATCCGGGCACCGCTGGCGGCTGTCTCTTTCCACTGCGTACTTCCCTCATGCCTGGCCCAGTTCGAAAATAACCAAACTAAAAATTTTTCCGGGCATTGAAACTTATCTCAACCTTCCGTTCAGAAAAATCTCTCAGGAAGATACACAGCTTGCTGAGTTTTTAGAGCCGGAATGTTCTCAGTCATTGGCTACAGAAGAAATTAGATCTGCCAGCCGCAAAAGAACTATAGAGCATGAGGTAATTGAAGGCAGTTTCACTCTCACTCACAGAGTGGACAATGGACGCTTTCGTTTCGTAGAAGACGGGCTGGAAACTGAAGATCTTAGTTGTGATTCCCTTTCTCTAAATGAAGACAAACCTCTTTCTTTGAAAGTATGCTGTGAACGTACAGCGGGGATCGGGCGTGGTGACTGGCAAACCCGCGTCGAAGCCTCTGGTACAATGACTGCTACATCCGAAAATTTTCATGTCACTTCCAGGCTGGAAGTTTTTGAAGGCGATCAGCGATTCTTTTTCCGCACCTGGGATTTTAAAGTTCCGAGAGAAGTGGTTTGAAGTTTTAGTGAGCATACTCTCTTTTTTGTTGACAAGCTGTTTTTTATGTATTAGGGTGTGACTTGATTTCAAGTTCATAGCGTTTCTGTAAATTTTATTGTTTTGAAACGCTCTGTGTTTAAACTAACGAATTGACGTCATTGTTAATGAATAACACTGATTAGCAATTCTTCATTTAAAAAGGTACAAATGGATAGTAAAATAGACCACATCAAGGAACAACTAATGTCCGGCAGGATCACTAGACGTGAATTTGCACAGCGTTTAATGGTGCTGGGTATTGCAGGAACTAGTGCAGGAACTTTACTGACATGGGCAGAGAAAACTCAGGCTGCGGGCAAGCGCGGTGGACGTTTACGTGCCGGAATTGCTCATGGCTCCACCACCGATACGCTGGATCCGGCGACCTATGAAAACGGTTTCATGGGTAAGATCAATTATGCCATCCATAACCATCTCGGTGAAGTAGATCATACTGGAAGCATGGCTCCGGAATTGGCGGAAAGTTGGGATCCTCAAAATGGTGCGAAAACCTGGGTTTTTAACCTGCGCCGGGGAGTGGAGTTCCACAATGGAAAGACGCTGGATTCCGACGACGTGATCGCTTCGTTTCAGCACCACATGGGTGAAACAAAGTCCCCAGCAAAATCACTGCTGAAGCAAGTCAAAAGCATTCGTAAGGACGGTAAGTATACGGTTGTTTTTGAATTGTCTGGGGGTAATGCCGATTTCCCTTTTGTAGCTTCAGATTATCATATCGCGATAAAACAAGCTTGGGATGGTGGAAAAATCAGTCCAAATGACGGACTAGGTACAGGTCCCTATGTCCTTAAGGATATGGAGATGGGTGTCCGTTTTTTTGGAACACGCAACCCCAATTATTTCAAGCAGGACCGTGGCTGGTTTAACGAACTGGAGATGCTTTCCATCATTGACCCAACTGCCAGAAGCAATGCCCTGACAACCAGAGAAGTTGATGTCATTGACCGTGTTGATTTGAAAACCGCCCACCTGCTTGCACGCAAGAGTGGAATCAATGTTGAAGAAACGACCGGTACAAAGCACTATACCTTCCCGATGCGCACGGACACTTCGCCCTTTGATGACAATAACGTCCGCCTCGCACTCAAGCACGCTGTAAACCGTGATGAGATCGTGGAAAAAGTGCTGTTCGGACATGGGGTTGTCGGGAACGATCATCCAATTGCTCCCTCCCAACCGTTCCACGCAGCCACTTTGCCACAACGCACATACGATCCGGACAAAGCCCGTTTTTACGCAAAAAAAGCCGGAGGTATCAAGGTGAAGCTTTCTGCGGCTGACGCGGCTTTTCCTGGAGCAGTCGATGCTGCAGTCCTATATAAAGAACATGCTGCTGCTGCTGGAATCGAAATTGAGGTGGTGCGTGAGCCGAGCGACGGTTACTGGTCAAACGTCTGGATGAAAAAGCCTTGGGGAGCGTGTTACTGGGGTGGTCGTCCGACAGAGGACTGGATGTTCAGCACAGCATACATGGGTGGAGCCTCATGGAACGACACTTTCTGGAAGAATGACCGCTTTGACAAACTGCTCATTCAGGCACGTGCGGAAACAGACCAGAATAAACGCCGTGAAATGTACTATGAAATGCAGCAGATAGTGCGTGATAAAGGCGGAGTTGTTGTTCCCATGTTTGCGAACTATGTCTTTGGTACATCTGACAAAATCGCTCATGGAACAATGGCTGGAAACTGGGATTTGGATGGTGAAAAATTCCACGAACGCTGGTGGTACTCCTGATCGAGCAACAGGTAAAAAAGTAGCAAGGTGCAAGGAACATGTGACGAGTGACAAGTAACAAGCTAGACTTGAACCTTGAACCAAACCTTGAACCTTGAAATGAGCCTATAGCCTTGATTCATATCCTCAAGATCGTGGCCCAGCGTATCGCGCTGGGTCTCCTCACCCTCTTTGCCATTTCTCTCATCATTACATTTGGGGTTGAGTTATTGCCCGGAGATTTGGCGGAGGCCATTTTAGGTCAGGGGGCAACCCCGGAAACCGTAAAAGTTTTCCGAACAGAGCTTGGACTGGACAAGCCTGCCCATCTGCGCTATCTCAGTTGGCTGTACGGTATGTCAACCGGAGATATGGGTGTTTCGCTTGCCAACAAACGTGAAATTTCCGAACTGATAGGTATTCGTCTTTCCAACACCATTTT